>JAZGJJ010000148.1 GCA_036482575.1 Thermodesulfobacteriota bacterium | reverse complement strand
AGAGCCTCTTTGCCACGCCCCCCGCCGCCACCCTCGCGGCGGTCTCCCTCGCGCTCGATCGCTCGAGGATGTCCCTCAGGTCATGGGTGTCGTACTTAAGTGCAGCTGCGAGGTCCGCATGGCCGGGCCTGGACCTTGTAACGGCTTTACTCCCCCTGACCGTCCGGTGCCCGGCAACCGCCATGGCCTCCTTCCAGTTCTCCCAGTCCAGGTTTTCAATGGTAAGTGCGATAGGGGAGCCGATGGTCCTGCCGAACCGGACTCCGGAGGTGATCTCAACGCGGTCCTTCTCTATCTTCTGCCTGCCCCCGCGGCCGTAACCTCCCTGCCTCCTGGCGAGGTCCGTGTCTATATGGAGGGCGGAGAGGGCAAGGCCCGACGGCACCCCGTCTATGAGTGCGGTAAGGCGGCTTCCGTGCGACTCTCCGGATGTAAGGTATCTGAGCATGGTTCCATCCCCTGAGCACTTAGATAAACACTTAAAAAAAATGCACCCCCGGCGGGGGTGCATTTTGGGGTGGTCAGCGGTCCCTCAGCCCTTGTCCAGTCCGGTGATAATGGTCGGGGTTATGAATATGAGCAGCTCCTTCTGGCTGTCCGAGACCGACTTGCTCTTGAAGAGCCAGCCGAGTATGGGGATGTCCTTCAAGAACGGTATCCCGCTTGTAGTGCTGCTCGTATCGGTTATGACGATACCGCCGATGACCGTCGTCTCACCGTCTCTCACGAGCACCTCGGTGTAGGCCTCTTTTTTGTTTATACTCGGCTCTCCGCCCGACGTCCTGTAGGTACCGATGGAGTTCCTGCTGGCCTTTATACTCATGAGGACGCTCCCGTCCGGCGTTATATGGGGGGTCACCGTAAGGCTCAGGTTGGCGTCTATGAAGGAAGTGGCCGTGCCGGAGGCCGAAGTGGTCTCAAACGGTATGGACTCACCCTGCTCTATCTTGGCTTCCTTGTTATCCAGCGTGGTAATCCTCGGCCTGGATATGGTCTTAACGACGCCTTCCTGCTCTCCCGCGGTGATACGGAGGTCGAGTATGGCGTTGCTCGCGCCGGCCTTGCCCAGTACGAACCCGAGTCCGCCGAGCGCACCCGCGGTACCGGTCGCGGGTAGGTTTACGGCATAGTTGCCGACGCCGGCTATGACCGGCCAGTCCTTCCTTGTCAGGTTGTGCACGCCCTCCGCGGCATCATCGACTATTGCAGTCTGGGCGGCGGGATCCATCTCGAACGACCCCAACTGCTCGGAGCTTCCGAAGATGCCCGTGTGGACCTTCGGGCCGCCGCCCTGGTAGTCAATCCCCCACTGGATACCGAGGTCGCGGGCGAAGCTCGACTCGGCCTCCACTATCCTCGCCTCTATGAGGACCTGCGGGGTGGGTATATCGACCCTCGATATGTAGTCCAGGGCCTCGTCTATGCCCTTCCTGGTATCCTTTATAACGAGGGTGTTGGTCGCCTCGTGGAATGTAGCGATGCCCCTGTCGCTTAAGAGCTCCTGGACCTGCGGTGCCAGTGTGGCGGCCTCGTCATAGCTGACCCTCACGTATTCCGTCTCGATCGACTCGAGCTTTTGCGCCGCAATCTTCGCCGCCAGGGCCGCCTCCTTCTCCCTCTTGATGGACTCCATGGGGGCCACCCTTATCACGTTGCCCTCCCGTACTTCGCCGAGCCCCTTACTCTTCAGTATCAGGTCGAAGGCCTGATCCCAGGGGACGTCCTTCAGCCGGAGCGTTATCTTGCCACTTACCTCGTCCGAGGCGATGATGTTCAGGTTGCTGACCTCGGCCAGGAGTTTCAATATGTCCGCGACCTCCGCGTCCGACAGGTCCAGGTCGATCCTGGTCCCGGTGAATTCGCCTGAAGAAACGGTCTCTCCCTCTTCGGCCGGGGCCACTTCGAGCCCTGTCGCCGTTACCATGGCGGTCTCACCAGCCATCGCAACAGGGGCGGCCAGCGGGAAGTCTATGTTCAACTCGGTGCCCTCGCCCGTGACCTCGTAGGAGGCCTGCTCCTTAAGGCTTATGAGTATACGGACCTCTCTCGAAGGCTCGACGGACGCCTGGTAGGAACTTATCCTGGCTACCGGCGTGGCAAGGGCGGTGGCATCGAGGGTCCTCTTGAGCTCCTCGGGTATTATCGCGTCCCGTATGCTCACGGTCACCGTCTTTCCGTCAAGCGACTCTTTGACCATGTAGTTCGGCTCGCCGGAACTCATAATGGCAATCCTCGCCTTGTTCCCTACCGTCTTGAAGTCGACACTCTCTATGAGCATCGGCTCCACCTCCGCCGGGGACTCAACGGCCACCTCCGCCGGGGACTCAACGGCCGCCTCCGCCGGGGGTTCTTCAATGGCCTCCGCCGGGGCAGGGGCCTCTTCTTCGACCGCGGCCACCTGAACGGGAGCGGCCTCAGCGGCCTGCAAGTCCGCCTCATCGCCGAACCTCACCACCAGCCTGTCTCTCTCTCTCCTCATGGTATGGGCCGGAACGGTCGGCAGGCGGGAATCGAATACGAGCCTTACCTTGTCGGGATGGATCCCCACCCTTATCCTCTCTATCTGCTCCCCGCTTACGGGGATATCCTTCTGTTCGATGGTGGCGTCCACGCCCCACACGTCTATAACAAGCCTTGCGGGGTCGTCGAGCCCAAAGGAGTTATAGCTGCCTATGGCCCCGTCGGCTATGACCGTGAAGACCGAGGTGCCGTCTTCCCGCGCCGAAGCCACCTGGATGAGTCTGGTAGCGGCCGGTAACGGCTCCTCACTGGTGACCTCCTCGATCACCGGGACCTCTACGGGCTCCTCGGCGGCCTCCTCAATCACCGGGACCTCTACCGCGGCCTCAGCCTCAGCCACCTCCAGTGCGGCTTCTTCCTCTTCCATGGCCAGCGGCTCCTCTTCGACCGCCCCGGCCTCGTCGGAGATATAGATATCTCTCGAAAGGTCGACAAGGAGGCTGTCCTCCCCGGACTTCACGTTGTGGTTTATACCCTCCCTGAGCCTTATCTCTATCCTGCCTATAGTCTTTTCGTCCTCACCGTAGGTCGAGGTGGTTATGGACGTCATGAAATTATTGTCCACCTCTATGGTATCGCTGACCTGTTCCATGTTCACGCCCGGCAGGTCCACTATAAGTCTCGGTGGGTCGGAAAGCCTGAAGGCGGTGTACTGTATGGCGCCGCTGGCCTCTACCAGTATGGCGTCCCCGTCCCCGACGACGCTTACAAGCTCTATGGTCACCGCACCCGCCGCCGGGACCTCCTCGGCCGTCGGCACCGGCTCGGCAACCGGTTGGGTCCGCGGGGCGCATCCGGCCACCGCGACCATGCCGGCCATTATGGTGTACAAAAATCCCTTCCTTGCTCTTACGGATCCTATATTCATAACTACCTCCATTGCTGAAAAGACTCTTCTTTTATAACGTCCGCCGGAATCCCGGGAAGCCCCAGCCGTCTCCGGAGCGGACCGATATGTGTGTCGAACCGTCCTACCCTCCCCCTTCCCTCTCCATTGGCAGGCCAATACTCTTCTCCACGGTATCCACCACCTGGCCCATATCATCCCGGACCTTCTCCTTCACGAATAGTTCCCTTCCCTCTATTCTTGAAATAACCCCCCGCTTATCCCCGAAGCGGTCCCCCGTCTTCACTATATACCTCTTTCCGTCGGGGGCCAGCACCAACGCCCTTGGGTCGTCCACGCCCGCCACGACCGCCAACAGGTTGAAGCGCTCCAGCGGACAGCACTCAAGGGGTCCCTTTCTGTAATCATCGTCGTCCCCTAATGCTACCGGCGCAACTATATAGGTCTGGAAGGGGTTACGCAGCACACCTTCCACGGGCACAAGAGGCTCCATGGGTTTTTCCGCCTCCGCCGGCGGGGCTACCCTCGGGGGAGGCGTGGCGACCGGGATGGCCTGGTCTAAGTCATCCTCCCCCCCTCCGCACGAGGCCAGAACAAGGGGAAGTGCCGCGATAACGATATATATAAACGGATATCTGCGCATATTGGTATCCTTTACTTAGGCGGCCCGGGAGGCGACGGCCCGGGAGACGACGGCCCGGCGGATACGAACCTGAAGGTCGTAGCCACGAAACTCGCACTGAGCTCCGGCGTACGGGAGTTGCCGGAACCCTTGGCGACCGAGACGTTAATGCTGCCTATATTGACTATCCTCGGCAGGGAGGCCACTTTCTCACAAAAGTGAAAGAGGCTCTCGTACCTTCCCGAGACTTCCATGTCTACCGGGACCTCGGCATAAAAATCCTTCAACACCTCCATGGAGGGCTGGAATAGCAGCAGGGTAAGCCCCGCCTCGTTACCCGCGTCGCTTATGCCGTCTATGAGAGACGGTATCTCCTTTTCGTTGGGCAGCTGGGCGAGCGCCAGCTTGAGCTTCCCCTCCAGTTCCTCCTTCTCCTTCTGGAACCTGGGGATGTCGCTCGCTATACGCCTGTTCTCCTGGAGCTTTATCGTGAGGATATCGAGTTCGTCGGTAAGTTCCGTGGCCTGCAGGCGTTTGGGCCCCAGGAGCGTACTGAACACAAGTCCGACTATGGCGATGTTAATCACCGCCAGGACCAGCACCCTCTGGTATAAGGGCCGCTTCAGTATAAGATCGGGCAAGCCTTTTATATCGATCGCCATCCGCTACCTCTGGTCCAGCCTTATGGAAAACTCCACCAGCCCTGCCGGGCTGTCCTTCTTCCCCGTACCCCTCTTGGCGACCTCAAGCTCCACGGCGCCCAGGGCCGGGTGCCTCTCGAGCCCCCGCATGAAGTCGGCCACCACTTCGTCCGTGGCGGCGAAGCCCTCGAGGACCACCACCGAGGGCGACTGGCGGAGCGAGGTGATCCATGCCTTCTCCGGGATGGCATCCGCCACCCTTGTGAAGAGGTTCACCGGCCCGCTCCGGCCCTTCTCGAGCCTCCCCACCACGTCGAGCTTGCCCTGCACGACCGCTTTCTGCTGCTTTATCTTGGAGAGCTCGCCCACCTCTATGGTGAGTCTCGCGAGCTCTTGCTGGCCATCGGCTATCTCTTCCTCAATCGCCGATACCTCGGAGGCCTTCAACACGTACAGCAGCAGACTAACCGCCACGACCAGAAACGTTATGAGGCCGGCCACGGTCAGCTGGAACCGTATGGTCTCCTTTTTCTTTGCCGCCCTTACGGGTAGAAGGTTTATGCGTATCATCTGTCGCCGAACCTCCTGGTACCGAGCCCCACGGCAACCCCGAAGTAGGGCGCCATCTCGCTCAGGTAGTCGGGGTCGAAGCGCTTGGGGTTACATATGAGCCCGTTAAACGGGTCCACCATCTCCACGGGCACCGCCGTCCTCTCCTGTACGACCGCCGAGAGGTCCTTGACCCTGGCCCCGCCGCCGCCGAGGAGCACCTTGCTGACCATAGCGCCGGGGGCCCCGCCCATGAAGAAGTCCACGGACCTCCTGACCTCAAGGGCCATATTGCCTGAGACGGCCGCTATCACCCCGGGCAGCTCTTCGGCGTCCACCCCGCTGACCTCCTTGCCCATCTTGAGGTCCTCGGCGTCCGAGAAGCTTATGTTGAAGTGCCTCTGTATCTCTTCGGTGAACTGGTTGCCGCCCATGGGCACCGACCGGGTGAAGACCGTAATGCCGCCGGATATGACGCTTATGCTCGTTATGCTCGCCCCTATGTTCACTACCGCAAGGTTCTCCTCCGGCGCCATGGAGTAGTTTATCTCTATCATGTTCTCCAAGGCGAAGCAGTCCACGTCCACCACGACCGGGTTCAGGCCGGCTTCCTTTATAACGTTGGTGTAGTCGTTTATGACGTCCTTCTTGACCGCGACGAGCATGACGTCCATCTGCCCCCTGCCCTCGGTATCCTCGCCGAGTATCTGGAAGTCTATGTTCACGTCCGACATGGGGAAGGGTATGTACTGCTCGGCCTCCCACTGGACGGATTCCCCGAGTTCTTCTTCGGTCATCGCGGGCAGGCTCACCTTCTTTATGATAACGGAGTGGCCGGTAAGCGCCGAGGCCGCGTCCACCGCCTTTATGCCCTGCTCCTTTATAAGCTCGGTTATCGTGTTGGTCACGGTCATAGAGTCTATGACCGAGCCGTCCACGATGGCCTCGGGCGGAAGGTACGCTATGCCGAGCTTCTTGAGCTCCCAGCCCTTCTTGGCCTGGTTAAGCTGCACCACCTTTATGGCGTTGGAGCCTATGTCGAGCGCGACGGCGTCCTTCTTACCGCTTAAAAACGGGATTTCCATCTTTACCTCTTGTAAAGGCGCGGCCGTATCAGCCGAAGACCTTGTCCTTCTCCGATATCTTAAGCCCCAGGGCCTGGATAATCTTCCTCTTGGTATCCACCCTGCACGAGTAGCCCTTCTCTATCCTGTCTATGGTAAGCGGTGAAACCCCGGCCTTGCGCGCAAGCTCGGACTTGCTGAGGAGCATACTCTCTCTTACCTTCTTAAGGCTGTTTTTTACCATTCCCATTGTCCCCACTCTACTTTCGGGCCT
>JAZGJJ010000147.1 GCA_036482575.1 Thermodesulfobacteriota bacterium | reverse complement strand
CTGGGCATACTGCGTACCGGGTACGCCGGCCTGGGGCTGGTTATCGGCGCGCTTATTATATGGAGGCACAGGGAGAACATCCGAAGGATTATGGCCGGCGAGGAGGATAAGGTGGGCTGAGGGCGCGCTTTATGGGCCAGACCGTGAAATTGTCCCTTGAATTAGCGGGGGAAAATGTTATGATATACGTTTGTTACGCGTGGATCAATCGGGGCGTGGCCCAGCCTGGTAGGGCGCCGCGTTCGGGACGCGGAGGTCGGAGGTTCAAATCCTCTCGCCCCGACCACTTACTTTCTTAATCCCTTCGATCGCCGCCGTCTTTTTTATTACCGTTTTTATCCGGCTTTTCCTATCCGGGCATACTGCGTACCGGGTACGCCGGCCTGGGGCTGGTTATCGGCGCGCTTATTATATGGAGGTGCAGGGAGATCGTCCGAAGGATTATGGCCGGCGAGGAGGACAAGGTGGGCTGAGAGTCCACCCCCCCCTCCTACTCCCCCTCCCGTACCTTCTTTTGGAGCCGTTGTGAAAAACAGCTACTCCCCGACCATCCGGACCGCCTCGGCCCTGTTCCTCATCATAGCCGCCGTAACCGTCTTCCTGAGGCTCCACTCCATCGATGAGCCGCTTGAGAGGGACCATACCACCTACGGCTACATCGCCCATCAGATGCTGGCCGGGGACGACCTCTATGTCGACGTATGGGACCACAAACCCCCCGGGGTCTACTGGGCCTACATGCTGGCGGAGACGCTCTGGGGATACGAGCCGCACGGGATTATATATATCGGCATCCTCTTCACCCTCGTCTCGCTCGCATTCCTCTTCCTCTTCCTCCGGGAGATAGCCGGGACGGGCACGGCACTCGTGGGCGCGCTCTTCTGGGCACTGGCGTCGAACTCCATAGCGCTCCAGGCCAACCTGCCCAATACCGAGCTCTTCATAAACAGCTTTACCATGATGGCGCTCTGGGCCTTCGCGAGGTACAGCGGGGGGAAGGCACGCTACCTCGTCCTCTCGTCGTTCTTCCTGGTCGTTGCCTCCACCTTCAAGACGGTGGTCGTCTTCCCGTTCGCGGCTTTTTTCCTCTATCTACTCCTATTCCCCTCCCCGGATGTGAAGAGGGTCACAAGACTAAGGGGGCTCGCGCTCTTCCTCCTCCCCGGCTTTCTCGTATGGGGCGGCGTCTTCGGCTACTTCGCCCTCAAAGGTACGTTCCCGGAGTTCTGGGAGGCCGTCTTCGTATACAACCGCTACTACGCGGGAAACATATGGCTGAACGTGTGGGAGTTCTTTACCGACCCCGCAAACCTTTTCCACAACTCAATGAAGGAGGTCCTGCCGCTCGTCCTGCTCTCCGGCGCATGGCTCATCTCGGGGCGCGGGAAGCACGGGCCGCTCGGACGTTCGTTCTTCATCCTGCTCGTCCTGGGTACCCTTATAGCGATAGCCGGTCCGGGCAAGTTCTATACCCACTACTATCAACTGTTACTCCCTCCCCTGGTAGTGATGTCCGCCCTGTTTTTCTTTGAGTTCGACCTGGCCGGCTATATAGCGAGAAAGGAGTTCCCCTTGAGGGCATGGGGCGTTACGGCGGCCTTTCTGCTCGCAACGGGCTGCCTTGCCTACCACCAGGCGGCCTACCTGAGGATGAGCCCGGAGGAGATCTCGGCCAGGAAGTACGGACACGCGGACGAGGGCTTTATCAGGCCGCGCATTCTGGCCATGCGCATAAAAGAGATAACCCGCCCATGCGACACCATATACGAGTGGGGGGCCGAGACGGGGCTCTACTATTACAGCAAGAGAAAAGCGGCGTCCGGGATATTCTTCGTCTATCCGCTCGGAAGGGGCCAGCCCGAAAAGATGACGCGCGATATAGGGAGGGTTTACGATTCGCTCGGCAAATCCCCGCCGGCAATCTTCATATGGAACAACAACTACGGGAAGCCGGGGGATACCATATTCTCCCCTTTCCTCAAGAACCGGTACGACCTCATAGGCAGATATTGGGAGTACGACCTCTACCGCTACAAGCATAAGACCGTATGCGAGTGAGGATGATTGCCACGGACCGCTATCCCCACGGTTTATCCGGATTCAATGGGTAGCGTAAAGTATGGTGTGTAAATACGTTGCCGGTCTTCCAATAGGCACCAGTCGCGGCTTTAAACATTGGGTCCAGCGTCACGCTGGTCAATGGAAAAGCTGAATTTCGGTCCGGATATTATGTATAATAATTGCGATAAAATTAGGGTGGAGGAACTCCCGGACCTCACCGTATTGCCGGAAGTCGTTGGTTTTCAAGGTATCGGGGCGTGGCCCAGCCTGGTAGGGCGCCGCGTTCGGGACGCGGAGGTCGGAGGTTAAGATCCTCTCGCCCCTACC
>JAZGJJ010000146.1 GCA_036482575.1 Thermodesulfobacteriota bacterium | reverse complement strand
ATGCTAAGATGCCGCAATTAAACTCGGATTTCGATAGTGTCGAAGGTGCCGCCCACTAAACCATGATTACCGACGTATTCAAGAAAGTATTCGGGAGCAGGAACGAGCGTCAGATCAAGAGGATAGGTCCGCTCGTCGAGAAGATAAACGCGCTCGAGCCCCGGATGCAGGAGCTTCCCGACGAGGGGTTCAAGGCCCTTACCGTCGAGCTGAAGGAGCGGCTTGCCACCGGCGAGACCCTCGAAGGCATCCTTCCCGAGGTTTTCGCCGCGGTAAGGGAGGTCGCCAGAAGAAAGCTCGACATGCGCCACTTCGACGTGCAGCTCATCGGCGGGGTGGTGCTCCATGAGGGGAAGATAACGGAGATGAAGACCGGCGAGGGGAAAACACTCGTCGCCACGCTCCCGTTGTGCCTTAACGCCCTTACGGGCAAGGGCGCGCACCTGGTCACCGTAAACGATTACCTCGCGAAGAGGGACGCCCGCTGGATGGGGCCGATATTCCACACCATGGGCCTCTCTGTCGGGGTCATCCAGCACGAGGCGAGCTTCCACTACGACCCCGACTTCATCGGCGAAGACGACAGCCTCTACCAACTGAGCCCCGTAACCAGGAAGGAAGCCTACGGGGCCGACATAACCTACGGCACCAATAATGAGTTCGGCTTCGATTACCTCCGCGACAACATGAAGTTCACCCTCGATGAGTACGTCCAGAGGGAGCACAACTACGCCATAGTGGACGAGGTGGACTCGATCCTGATAGACGAGGCACGCACCCCGCTCATCATCTCCGGCCCCACCGAGGACTCGACCGATAAGTACTACACGATAGACAGGGTCATACCTGGGCTCAAGAAGGAGGAGCACTACACCATAGACGAGAAGGCAAAGCAGGTGCACTTTACCGAAGACGGGGTGTCGAAGATAGAGGACCTCTTGAAGGTGGACAACCTCTACGACCCCCGTAACATGGAGACCCTCCACCACGTGAACCAGGCCCTTAAGGCCCACGCCCTCTTCCAGCGGGACGTGGACTACGTCGTGAAGGACGGGAAGGTGATCATAGTGGACGAGTTCACCGGGCGGCTCATGAGTGGCCGGCGCTGGAGCGACGGGCTCCACCAGGCCGTCGAGGCCAAGGAGAAGGTCAATATCGAAAGCGAGAACCAGACCCTTGCCTCCATAACTTTCCAGAACTACTTCCGCATGTACGGCAAGCTCGCCGGCATGACCGGCACCGCGGACACCGAGGCCGCGGAGTTCAACTCCATATACAACCTCGAGGTCATGGTCATACCCACCAACAAGCCCATGATAAGGGATGACTACCCCGACCTCATCTACAAGACCGAGAAGGAGAAGTTCAGGGCCGTCATAGAGGAGATAAAGGAGTGGCAGGCGAAGGGGAGGCCGGTGCTCGTGGGCACCATATCCATAGATAACTCCGAGAGGCTGTCGAGCCTGCTCTCGAAGCAGGGCGTAAAGCACAACGTCTTGAACGCCAAGCAGCACGAGCGGGAGGCCGATATAGTGGCCCAGGCCGGCAGGGTCGGGGCGACCACGCTTTCCACCAACATGGCCGGCAGGGGAACCGACATAGTGCTCGGCGGGAACCCCGAGGCCATGGCCGCCGTAAAGGCCGGACACGACGACACGACCGAGGCGTACAGGGAGGCGTTCGAGGCCGCCCGTAAGATATGCGAGAAGGAGAGAGAAGAAGTGCTCGCCCTCGGTGGACTCCATATAATAGGCACCGAGAGGCACGAGTCCAGAAGGATAGACAACCAGCTCCGCGGCCGTTCAGGAAGGCAGGGCGACCCGGGCGCCTCCAGGTTCTACCTGTCGCTCGAGGACGACCTCATGCGCATATTCGGGAGCGACAGGATATCGGCGGTAATGGACAAGCTCGGCATGGAGGAGGGCGTGCCCATAGTGCACAAGCTCGTCAGTAAGGCCATAGAGGGCGCGCAGAAGAAGGTGGAAGCCCATAACTTCGACATAAGAAAACACCTCCTCGAGTACGACGACGTGATGAACCAGCAGAGGCAGGTCGTATACGAGTACCGGCGTCAGACGCTCGCCCAGGAGGGGTTGAGGGAGATGGTCGGGGAGTTCATGGCCGAAGTCGCCCAGGGGACCGTGCTTACCCACATCGAGGAGAAGTCCCACCCCGAGGACTGGGACAAGAAGACGCTGGGGGATACCCTCTCAAAACAGTTCGGTCTTGATCTCGACGATGAGGTCAAGAATGCGGCCGACAGGGAGGCGCTGGTGGAGGCGGTAAGCACCAGCGCCTGGGAGCGCTACGAGCAAAAGGCCATGGACGTGGGGGATGAGCCCATGAGCCACATAGAGAAGATAATGATGCTCCAGACGATCGATAATCTCTGGAAGGACCATCTCTTGAGCATGGACCACCTGAAGAGCGGCATAGGGCTCCGCGGCTACGGCCAGAAGAACCCGCTCCACGAGTACAAGCGCGAGGGCTACGGCCTCTTCGAGGAGATGATACACAGGATGAAGAGTGAGGTGGTCGAAAGGCTCACCAACGTCCGTATAGAGAAGGAGGCGGCGGCCTCGGCGGTGGCCTCGCTCGGGCCCATGAGGAGCGCGCAGAGGACGATGCTCGGTCGCGGTGAGGGGGTAGGGCTTCCAGCCGCACAGGCGGGCGGTGGAGGCGGCGGGGGGGGGACGCAAAGCCGGTTACGGTCAAGCGCGCGGGAGAGAAGGTGGGAAGGAACGACCCGTGTCCGTGCGGGAGCGGGAAGAAGTACAAGAAGTGCTGCGGGAAGTAAACCATGGCCAAGAGGACCGTTAAAGCTTTTGCCGTCCCCGGGTTCCACGCCTCGGGCATCGCCTCCGGCATAAAGAGGCGGGGTAAGCTGGACCTCGCCCTTATGGTAAGCGACGTACCGGCCTCCGTGGCCGGGGTCTTCACCACCAACCGCGTCAAGGCCGCGCCGGTCCTCGTCGACAGGAAGAGGGTCAGGTCCGGTGTGTCGAGGGGAGTAATAGTAAATAGCGGCTGCGCCAACGTCAGCGTGGGAAGGCGCGGCCTGGTGGACGCCGAAAAGATGACCGCTTCCGTGGAGAGCGGCCTCTCGCTCGGGAAGGGAGAGGCCCTTGTCTGCTCCACCGGACTTATAGGCGGGCCGCTGCCAATAGAGAAGATTGAGGCCGCCGTGCCGCGTCTTATTAAAGGCCTGAGCCCCACGGGCTGGCACGACGCGGCCCGCGCCATAATGACCACCGACTCGTTCCCGAAGCTCCACAGGGTGAAGGGAAGGGTGGGCGGAAAGAGCGTTACGCTCCTCGGCGTTGCCAAGGGCGCCGGCATGATATGCCCGGAGATGGCCACCATGCTGGCCTTCTTCATGACCGACGCCGCCGTTCCCTCCAAACTCCTCTCAAAGGCCCTTCTGTCCTCGACCGAACAATCGTTTAACAGGATAAGCGTGGATAACGGCATGTCCACCAACGATACGGCCCTTATATTCGCAAACGGCATGAGCGGCGGAAGGCCCGTAAAGTCCGGCACCGGCGACTTCAAGACGTTTTCGAAGATGCTGGACGAGGTCTCTTTAGAGCTCGCCCACATGATGGTAAGGGACGGCGAGGGGGCCACGAAGTTTATCGAACTCGACGTCAGGGGGGCCGCGACCGCCGGTGAGGCACGCACGGCCGCAAGGGCTCTTGCGGGCTCCCTTCTGGTAAAGACCGCGTTCTTCGGCTCGGACCCTAACTGGGGAAGGATAATGGCCGCGCTCGGCAGCGCGGGCGTCAGGATGAGGGAGGATAAGGTGGACATCTCGTTTAACGGCGTACGGGTGGCAAGGCGGGGGCGGGGGGACGCCGGTAATGAGAGGAAGGCGGCCAGGGCCATAAGGAAGAGGGATATAGTCGTTACGGTGAATCTCAATATGGGGAAAGGCGCCTATAAGCTCTGGACTACCGACCTCTCCAGCGACTACGTGAAACTTAATTCCGTCTATCGGAGTTGATATTAGATGCCGTGATGCGTTAAAAGATTTTTCCTTTTCCGCATCACGCATCACGCATCACGCACACGCATCACGGTTTTAATAGGAGGCCCTTATGGAGGTCATGGCAAAGGAGGCGATGAGGTGGCTCAGGCAGGCCGAGTACGACTTGAAGGCCGCCGAGTGGAACCAGGAGGGGGGCTTCCACGCGCCCGCGTGTTTCTGGGCGCAGCAGGCAGCGGCCAAGGGTTTGAGGGCATATCTCTTTTTCATGAAAGAGGACGCGCGCGAGACACGCTCGGTGGTGGACCTCCTTCAAAGGGCCATAACCTATGAGGAGGGTTTCAAGGAGTTCGTCGGCGCCTCCGGCAGGCTGGACATCTACTATAAGAGTTCTCGCTTTCCCGACGCCATCCCCGGCGGCATACCGGCCGAGGTCATAACCGAAAGGGATTCCCGGGAGGCCGTAAGGCAGGCCTCGGACATACTGGCGCTCTCGGAGGCGAAGAGGAAGGACTATGTGCCGGAGACGTTCTGAGCGTCAGGCGGCCGCAGGGGCGGCGGGGAAGGGGGAGAGGGGGGGTGAGCCCAATTGCCTGAGGTCTTGATATATATAGCCGTAGCGGCGTTCGGGGCTTCCATAGGAAGTTTTCTGAACGTCTGCATACACCGTATCCCCCTTAAAGAGTCCGTGGTGTCGCCGGGCTCGAGGTGTCCTTCCTGCAAAGAGCCCATACGTTCCTACGATAATATTCCCGTCATAAGCTACCTCCTGCTCCTGGGCAGGTGCCGCAACTGCGGGGTCCGCATATCGGCCGAGTACCCGATGGTCGAAGCGCTCACCGCGTTTTTCGCCGTGGCGCTCTACGCGCGTTTCGGGCTCTCCCCGGATTTTTTCGTTTACGCCCTCCTCGTCTCTTCCCTTCTGGTCATAACCTTCATAGACCTGCACCTGAGGATAATACCGGATCTGATAAGTCTTCCGGGCATACCCGTGGGCTTTGCCTGTTCGTTTTTCCTGGTGGAGCCGGGGGTGGTTAACTCGCTTATCGGGATAGTGGCCGGCGGCGGTGGGCTTCTGGCCGTGGCCCTGTGTTACCTCTGGGCCACGGGCAAGGACGGCATGGGCGGCGGGGACATAAAGCTCATGGCGATGCTGGGGGCGTTCCTCGGGTGGAAGGGCGTGCTCCTTACGATATTCATAGGCTCGTTCGCCGGGGCGGTTATAGGCGGCGGGCTCATGCTCTTCTTCGGCAAGAGCAGCAAGTATGCCGTGCCCTTCGGCCCCTTTCTGGCGCTGGGGGCCGTAGTCCACCTCTTTTTCGGCGAGGAGATTATAAGGATGTATCTCTCCGGGGCATGGCGCCTGTGACGAGGACTCTCGGCATACGCAGCCACCTTGTGGCGGGGATAGTGATAACGACCGTTACCGCCATAGGGCTTATCGGGCTCCTGAGCATAAAGATGGTCGAGGGCAACGCCGTGGTAGGCAAGGTGAGGGAGGCCGATACCACCGCGAGGCTCGTCCGGGCCGTGGTCTTCAAGTCCCCCGGGGGAGGCTACAGGGCACGGGAGGTGAGAGGTATAATGGGCGACCTCGGTATACGGAACTATGTGGTCACCGACCGTTCCGGCAGGGTTCTCGCAAAAGGGGGGAAGATGTCCGCCGCCGTGGGGGGTGGGGGGGGCGGGGAGGTGCTTTTCTTCGAGCAGGGTATAAAGGTACGCAGGATAGGCCAACGCTCCTTTACCTCGCCCGGGGAGGGACTCCTCGTCTCGGCCGGCCCGGCCAGGGGCATCGGAGGGGGGAGGGTGGAGTTTACCATGAGCATGGCCGGCATAGCCGCGGACCTCGTCGGTATGCGCAAGATGCTTATTACCTATGCCGTGGTGGACTCGCTTATCATAATAGCTCTTGGCGTGTACTTCCTCTCCCGCGCCATTACCGGACCGATAAAGAAGCTCGAGGCCACGGCCACCCGCGTTGCCGGGGGGAGCTTTGGTGACAGGGCCGAGGTGCAGGTGGATAACGAGATAGGCCGGCTTGCCACGGCCTTGAACACCATGGGCGAGAGGCTCGAAGAGGAGATAAGGAGGCTCGGGGAGGTCAACCGGGAGTTGGTGGAAACCCAGGATGAGCTCTTGCGCTCCTCGACGCTGGCCGCGGTGGGCAGGCTTGCCGCCGGGCTGGCCCACGAGGTCGGCAACCCGCTCGGGGCCGTAAGCGGCTATCTGGACATACTCAAAAGCGGCGCTTCCGACAAGGAGGAAGAAGAGGAGATACTGGAGAGGGCCGGGAAAGAGGTCGACAGGATAAACGCGATAGTCAGGGAGTTCCTCGACGCCTCGAGGCCCTCGAAGGGGCCGCCCCGCGAGGTTGATGTAAACGCCGTGGTAAAAGAGTGCGTCTCATCACTGGCCCACCACAGCGGCTTCAAGGGTATAAAGACGGATATAAGGTTGAAAGACGACATCCCTCCTGTTACTATAGACGAGGGTAAGCTCAGGCAGGTCTTTATGAACCTCCTCTTGAACGCGGCCGAGGCCATGGGGGAGGCCGGAACCGCCGCGGTCAGGACCGTGACGGTGGAGACAGGTATTGTGGACGCATCCTCGGGCGAGATGAGGAAGGGGGGCAGGCGCAGGTACGACCCGCCGGCCGTCCGCGACGACGAGACGAGGACCTTCGCGTACGCGAGCTTCAGGGACACGGGCCCCGGCATAAGCGCGGAGGACGCGGCCAGGTTGTTCGAGCCGTTTTTCACCACCAAGAGCCCGGGCAGAGGAACGGGCCTGGGGCTCTTCGTCTCCGAGGGGATTATAAAGACATACGGGGGGAGGATAGAGGTCGAATCAGTGCCGGGTGAGGGGGCGGAGTTCAAGGTGCTGTTGCCCGCGGGAGAGAGGGATGAGGATACTGGTAGTTGACGACGAAGAGAGCATGCGCCACATGCTCTCGGTGATGCTCAAGAAGG
>JAZGJJ010000145.1 GCA_036482575.1 Thermodesulfobacteriota bacterium | reverse complement strand
CCCGTACTCCCCGCCCTTTTCCCTCAAGGCCCTGCCCTCTTCCTCTCCGAGTTCGGTTGGGAAGGGGCCCTCCCCCACCCGGGTGGTATATGCCTTCGTCACTCCGACGACCGCGTCTAACCGGGTGGGGCCCACGCCGCTGCCGGTGGCGGCCTGGCCGCTAACCGTGTTGCTGGACGTGACAAACGGGTAGGTGCCGTGGTCCACGTCCAGGAGCGTGCCCTGCGCCCCTTCGAAGAGTATCTTCTTCCTATCCTTCATGGCGTTCGTGAGGAAGAGCGAGGTATCGGTTATCATAGGCGCCATCTTCTCGGCGTACTCCATGTAGGCGTTATATATCTCGTGTACCTCGAAGCCTTCCTCGTGGAGGACGTTGCTCAGATAGTGGTTCTTCTCGGTGAGGTTTGCCTTGAGCTTGGCACGGAACTCCGCCTCGCTTAAGAGGTCGCCGCACTTTATGCCGCACCGGGAGACCTTGTCCTCGTAGGCCGGGCCTATGCCGCGACCCGTGGTGCCTATCTTACCCGCCCCCCGGAGCCTCTCCTTGGCGCTGTCGAGCTTCTTGTGGTAGGGCATTATGAGGTGCGCGTCCCTGCTTATGAGAAGGCACCCGGGTTTGAAGTAGCCCCTGGCGGTAAGGGCCTCTATCTCTTCGAGAAGCACCCCGGGGTCCACCACCACCCCGTTTCCTATAACGCAGGTCTTCTCCGGATGGAGTATGCCGGAGGGGATCAGGTGGAGGACGAACTTCTCCTTGTCGAGCATTATGGTATGGCCCGCGTTGTTGCCCCCCTGGAAGCGGACCACGACGTCGGCGTACTCGGAGAGGATGTCGACTATCTTCCCCTTGCCCTCGTCCCCCCACTGGGCGCCGACTATGACTACGTTCCTTGACATCGTTTAACCCCTTCTTCCGAGAGCCGAAACTATGTTCTCCACGTCGAGGGCAAAGCCCGTCGACGCGGCCCGAAAACCGTACTTCTCGATAAGCGTATCGTACCTGCCGCCGCCGAGCACCGGCTTTCCCACGCCCTTTGCAAAGCCCTCGAAGATTATGCCCGTGTAGTAGCCGAACCCGCGGACCTCGCCGAGGTCTATGGTCAAGTAGTCTTTGTATCCCCTTGAGGCGACTATGCCGAGCACGCTCTCGATATTGTCGAGCGCGGCCGCGGCAACGGGGTCTTTGGTGGAAAAAGTTTTAGCCTTCTCTATGACTTCTTCCTCTCCGTAGAAGGTCGTAAGGGCCAGCAAGAGGTTTTTATCTTCTTTGCCTACCTTTTTACCAAGACGGTCGAGCAGGGAGGCGAGCCCCTGGTTGTCCTTCCTCGCCACCGCCTCCTTTATCTCCCCTCTCTCCGGCCCGCTTACCTCGAGGCGGTCGAGCACCGCCTTTACGAAGCCCACGTCCCCGATATCGACCTTGAACTCCCTGAGCCCCGTCTCCTTAAGGGCCTCTATGGCCATGACGATCATCTCCGCGTCCGTCTCCGGGGAGGGTTCGGCCGAGACCCATTCGGTCCCCACCTGGAGTATTTCTCTGCTCTTCGTGCCGCCGGGGTCCTGGTAGCGTACGACATTTTCGGTGTAGAAGAGTTTCAGGGGCAGTTCCGAGTCCTTCATCTTGGTGGCCACCACGCGGGCTATCTGCGGGGTTATGTCGGGCCTTACGGCCATGACCCTGCCGGTGGAGGGCTCTATGAACTTTACCGCCCTGGTGGCGAGCTCCTCGTCCATGCCGCGCGAGAGGACGTCCACGTATTCGAGGAGCGGGGTTATGACGCGCTGGAAGCCGTACTTTCTGAAGACCTTGAGGGCCGCGGCCTCGACCGCACTTATCCTCTCGGCCTCATCGGGGAGGATGTCCGTCGCGCCCCGGGGGAGCGTTATGTCGGAAGGAATTTTCATGGGTTAAAAAGCCGTGATGCGTGTGCGTGATGCGTTATACGTATTTAAAGATTTTCCGCATCACGTATAACGCACACGTATAATGGCCTTATTACAACTGTACCATCCTGGTAGAGATGATGTTGGGTAGTTTCAGTAGTTTTTTCGTAAGCTCCGTCGAAAGCGGGGTGTCTATGTTCCAGACCGATACGGCCTCGCCGCCGACGGCCGCCCTGCCGAGGTGCAGCCTCGCTATGTTTACCTTGTTTTTGCCGAGCAGCGTCCCCACGTCCCCTATGACCCCCGGCTTGTCCGCGTTGTGGAGTATCAGGAGGCAGCCCTCGGGCACGGCGTCGAGGAGGAAGTGGTCTATCTTCACGATCCGCAGGTCGGACTTGCCGAATATCGCGCCCTCGACGACGCTCTCGCCGTCCTTTGTCTTTACCTTCACGGTCACCGAGCTTGCGAAGTCTATGGCCCTCGAGCTCTTCACCTCCACGACCTTTATGCCCCTCTCGCTTGCCACAAGCGGTGCGTTCACGAAGTTCACGTGCTGGTCGAGGAGTTGGTCGAGGAGCCCCTTTATGCAGGCTATCGTCACCGGCGCTATGTCGTAGCCGACCACGTCGCCGCTGTACTCGACGGCTATCTCCTCCACGGCACCCGTGAGGGTCTGGCCGTGGAAGCTCCCGAGCTTTTCGGCAAGGGTTATGTAGGGGCCGAGCGAGCCCAGAAGCTCGGCGGGCACCGAGGGGACGTTTATTGCGTTCATTATGGTCCCGTTTGTCAGGTAGTCGGCTATCTGCTCGGCTATGGCCACGGCCACTTTCTCCTGCGCCTCGCGGGTGGACGCGCCGAGGTGAGGGGAGAGTATCACCTCGTCGAGGGCCAGGAGCGGGTTATCCTTCGGGGGCGGCTCCTGGTCGAATACGTCGAGCGCCGCTCCTGCTACCCGTCCGGACTTTATCGCTTCAAAGAGGTCCGTTTCGTTCACTATCCCGCCGCGGGCGCAGTTTATGAGCTTTACGCCCTTCTTCATCTTCGAGAACGCGGCGGCGTCCACGAGGTTGGCCGTCTCCTTGGTGCGCGGCACGTGGATGGATATGAAGTCGCTCTTTTTATAGAGCTCGTCGAGGGTGACGAGCGTTATGCCTAGCTTGTCGGCGGCCTCTTCGGATATGTAGGGGTCGTAGGCCGCGACGTTCATTTTGAGCCCCTGCGCCCTTGCGGCGACGATGGAGCCTATGTTGCCGACCCCTACTATGCCGAGCGTCTTACCGGTGAGCTCAGTGCCCTGGAACTTTTTCTTCTCCCACTCGCCGCGTTTCATAGAGGCCGTGGCCTGCGGGATGTTCCTCGCCAGCGCCAGCATCATGGAGACCGCGTGCTCGGCCGTGGTAACCGTGTTGCCGCCGGGGGTGTTCATGACGACGACCCCGCGCCGGGTGGCCTCCCGGACGTCTATATTGTCCACCCCTATGCCGGCCCTGCCGACGACCTTTAAATTTCCGGCCTTCTCCAGCACCTCGGCCGTTACCTTCGTCCTGCTCCTTACGGCGAGCGCGTGGTAATCCCCTATCCTCTCCAGGAGTTCCTCGGGCGTAATCGTATTGTCCACCTCGCACTCTATGCCCGGGGCGGCGGCGAGTATTTCGGCCGCCCTCTTCGAGAGGTTATCGGTTACGAGTACCTTCATCTATTTAAAACCCCCTATAAGCACTTTTTCCGCCGCCGCCAGCCCTTTACCGAGAGAGACCTTGTGTCCGAACTTCTTTAGCCCCATTTCGACCGCGGATATACCTGTTATGACGTCGAAGGCGTCCACGTAGCCCATGTGAGAGAGCCGTATTATCTTGCCTTTCAAATGGTCCTGCCCCCCGGCGATGGTAACGCCCATCTCGTCCCGGAGGTACTTTACGAACTTCCCGCCGTCCATGCCGTCCGGCAGGTACGCGCCGGTTACGGCCGGGCTCGGGCTCTCGGGGGCGAGGAGTTTCAGCCCCAGCGCCTCCACGGCCTTGCGCGTGGCCTCGGCCAGGAGCTCGTGCCTCTTAAAGACGTTCTTTATCCCCTCGGCCTTCATGATGCCGAGCGACTCCCTGAGCCCGGCTACGAGCGAGACGGCCGGCGTATAGGCCGAGGTCTGCTTGGCGAGGTTTTCCCGCTCCTTCTTGAAGTCGAAGTAGAACCTCGGGCATTTTGATCTCTCCCGGAACTTCCACGCCTTTTTGCTCAAGGCGGCGAACGCCAGCCCCGGCGGGAGCATAAAGGCCTTTTGAGAGCCCGAGACCAGCACGTCTATACCCCACTTGTCCATCGGCAGGTCGAACACCCCGACCGCGGTTATGCCGTCGACCACCAGCAGGCAGTCCCGGTCCTTGGTAAGTACCGCAAGCTCCTTTATCGGGTGGGCCACGGTGGTGGAGGTCTCGCTCGCCTGGGTAAGGACCCCCCGTATTTCCGCGTTTTCCTTAAGGAGTTTCTCTATTATTCCCGGGTCCACGGCCTTTCCCCACTCGACGTTCACCCAGTGGACCTTGAGCCCGTGGCTCTCGGATATCTTGCCCCACCTCTCTCCGAACTTGCCTCCGTTTACGGCGATAACCTCATCACCGGGGGAGAAGAGGTTCGATATTGAGCCCTCCATGGCCCCGGTGCCCGAGGAGGCGAGAATGAGTACGTCTTCCCCGGTCTGGAAGACCTCTTTGAGCATCTCCGCGGTCTCGCCGAAGAGCGCTGAGAACTGCGGGGTCCTGTGGTGAATTATCGGCCGGGCCATGGCCCCGAGCGCTTCGGGGGGTACCTGGGTTGGTCCCGGCGTCAGAAGATGGTTCTTTTTCATGGTTTTGGGGGTCCTCCTTAGAGTGAACTTTCCAAACTATATCGCGGGGTTAGAGAAAACGGACCACTCACTAAGATTTAGCCCTGTAAACGTATCAGAGCAAACCGGGGTGTGTCAAGCAAATTCTGGCCCAAAAATTCTCTTGACAGAGGTAGGTTTTCTGTATACAGTATACAATAGATAAAGGGGCAATTTAAGGCGATTTAGACAGGATGAGCCGGGGCCGCAGGTACCCGGCAATTTAATTTTTTAAGTTCCCGAGCTACTTAAAGGAGGCGAGATTGGGCCGTAACCTGGGACGTAAAAAGATCACCGTTGTCGGTGCCGGACATGTGGGAGCGCATACCGCGCTCTGGCTTGCGATTAAGGAGATCGGGGACGTGGTGCTTCTGGACATTGTCGAGGGCGTGCCCCAGGGTAAATCGCTCGACCTTATGGAGGCCGCGCCCGTCGAGGGGTTCGACGTCCGTATAACCGGGACCAACGACTATAAGGACACCGACGGCTCGGACGTCGTCATCATCACCGCGGGGCTGCCGAGGAAGCCGGGCATGAGCCGGTCGGACCTTATAGAGACGAATACGAAAATCGTAAAAAGTGTCGTCGAAGGGATAGTAAAACACTCCCCGGACGCGCACCTCATAGTCGTTACCAACCCGCTGGACGTCATGGTCTACGCGGCCTGGAAG
>JAZGJJ010000144.1 GCA_036482575.1 Thermodesulfobacteriota bacterium | reverse complement strand
CCTTCCACACCCCCGTCTGCCGCACGGTCCCGACCGCCAGCCCTGCCATAATAAGGAGCGCGGCAAAGGCGGCTGCCTGTCTATCCCTTTTTGGGTAGCTCTCGACCACGACCCCCGCGCCGAGCCCGACGAGCAGGAAGGGCCCCAGAGAGGGCAGGTACATATAACGGTCGGCCGCGGACTGGAGCCCCACCTGCACGAGCCCTATTACCGGCAGGAGGGTGGCCACGTAGTAGAGCCAGACGGCGGAGAAGGCCCGCTCCCTTCTGAGGTACGCCGCGCAGAAGACGGTAACAACGACCAGCAGCGCCAGGGCGGCCATAAACTCAATCGATAAGAGCGAGGTGTTTTCCGGCACCGGATAAAAAGGGGCCAGGCCGAGCGGAAAGAGCGTCTTGTAGAGATAGAAGGCATAGGCGCGCACGGCGATAAATAGCCGTGTCGCGAGCGGGTGGGCGTCGAGCGCGGCCACGGCCTCGGTCGTGCGCTGCGCCCAGACGGTAATGACCGAAGTGAAGATGCTAAGCGCAAAGAACGGTATCTTTTCGAACACGGCGCGCCGCGCACCTTCGGTCCTCCGGAGCGGATAGCTGTCGAGAATAAGAAGCACCAGTGGAAGGGTGACGGCCATGGGTTTGCTCATAAGAGCCAGCGCGAAGAAAGCGAGCGAGGCGGCATAGGCCGTCGCCTTCCCCTTTCCGGCCTCTCCCCTTCCCGACCGTACGTAGCGGAGGTAGGCGATTATACTCAGGAGGAAGAAGAAGGCGCATAGGACGTCCTTCCTCTCGGAAACCCACACGACACTCTCGACGTGTATCGGGTGCAGGCCGAAGAGGAGGGCCGTTACGGCCCCGGTTGCAAGGGCCCTTGCGGGGAGCGCGTCTCCCACGAGCCGGACTGCCAGGATAAAGACCAGAAAAACGTTGAGCGTATGCAGGACGATACTCGTCAGGTGATGCCCCATGGGGTCCGGTCCCCAGAGCGCGTAGTCCACGGCGTGGGAGAGGACGGTAAGTGGGTGCCAGTTGTTGGAGACCACGGCCGTCGGGAGCCAGCCGAAGAACTCCGCGTCGAGCGAGCGGATATTCGGGTTCTCGTAGACGTATAGCTGGTCGTCCCAGCTTACGAAGCCGTTATAGAGCGCGGGGAGATAGACGAGGAATGTTACGGCGGCTACGATGAAAGCGGCGGCGGCGAGTTTGACAGATATATCCCTATTTGCCATAATCCTTTAAATATAATCCAAACCGCGGGCATTCCGCAATAGGGAACTTATAGATTGCTGCACGGTAAAAAGATAGTCGTAGTCCTCCCCGCATACCACGCCGAGAAGACCCTGGAGATGACGTATAACGACATCCCGCATGATATCGTCGACGAGGTCGTTCTGGTAGACGACTGCAGCGACGACGGGACGGTCGAGGTGGGCAGGGGACTCGGCATAAAGAACATACTCGTCCACGAGGAGAACCTCGGCTACGGCGCCAACCAGAAGAGCTGCTACGCCGAGGCTTTAAAACTCGGGGCGGACATAGTGGTCATGCTCCACCCGGACTACCAGTACACCCCGAAGCTCATAACGGCCATGGCGTCGATGATAGCCTCCGGCGAGTTCGACGTGGTACTGGGCTCCAGGATCCTGGGCCCCGGCGCGATAAAGGGCGGCATGCCGCCGTATAAGTATATCGCCAACAGGTTCCTTACGCTCGTCGAGAACATACTCCTCCGGCAGAAACTCTCCGAGTACCATACCGGCTACAGGGCCTTTTCCAGGGAGGTGCTGGAAAAGCTTCCGCTCCTCGAAAACTCCGACGACTTCGTCTTCGATAACGAGATGCTCGCCCAGGCCGTATACTTCGGCTTCCGCATCGGGGAGATAAGCTGCCCCACGAAGTACTTCGATGAGGCGTCGTCCATAAACTTCTCGAGGAGCGTGGTATACGGCATCGGGGTCCTTGCCACCGCGTGCAAGTTCAGGCTCCAGAAACTCGGGATGAAGGACTACCCCATATTCGACGAGGCCGGAGGGAAGCTCCGCCCGGAGTAGTCCACGGCATGGGAGAAGACGGCAAGGGGGTGGCGAGGAGGTAAACGAGGAAGGTCGGGGAGGGGGGGGGCCGCAAGGAGTGCCGTGGTATGGCGCGCGGTCATCTTCTTATAAGCCGGTACACCCCCCTTGCGGGCCCTCTCCTCCCCCCTGCCCCCCCTCCCCCCCCTCTTCGGGAGGTGAGCCTTCGAGGTTCAGCCCGCAGTCGGGACATACCGGAGAACTGCCCACAGAGTAGCCGCAGCAGGGGCAGAGCCCCTTTTCCATGTTTTCCTTCGCCTCTTTAGCCTCGGGGTGCAGCCCATGCCAGTAGTCCTCGATGGCCTTACCGGCCGTCTCTACGAGGCTTTCTGGGACAAAGAGGGCGAACCCCCCGCTCTTCGAGCAGCTACTCTTGCAGCTTTCGTCCTCTTTAACTATTTCGCACTCCATGCCTTCGGCCCTGAGCACCCCTGCGAACTCCGAGAGGCGGCCGAAAGACCCTTCCTCGATGCGCTCGAACTGCCCTTCGGGAGCGTACGTCTCCGCCTTTGTCTCTTGCCCCTCCATCCGGGCCATTTCCTCCGGGTGTACGACCCTTACCCCGCAGGCGTTGCACTCCTCCACGTGGCTGAAGAACTCGGCGCGGCACACCGGGCATATCTTTATCTGCTCATGCATGACTTAGACTGTTATAGTATCGAACCGGTGGAATTGCAAGGTTTTTTGTGCCGGCGGAGCGACCCGAGACGATATAACGGAGGACGGACTCACTGCCCGGCGCCAAGCTCCCTCAGGCGCTCTTCCGCCTCGGGTATTCCCAGGTGGGCCGCCCCCTTAAAGTAGACGGCCGCCTTCTCGTTCTCCCCCATGTTCGCGTAGAGCGTACCCAGGTTGTAGTAGGCGTTCGGATGCCCCGGGTTAAGCTCGATGACCTTTTCGTAGTCCTTTATCGCCGCACGCGCGTTACCCGTTATGAGGTAGGCGTTCCCACGGTCGTTGTATATCGCCGCCGCCGTGGGGTCGAACTCCAGGTAGCTCGTCATGTCCCCTATGGCCCGGCCGTAGTCGCCGAGGCGCAGAAGGCACGTCGCCCTCATCTTATAGGCGTCCGCGAACCGGGTGGAGAGCTTGATGGTCCTCGTAAGGTCCCTTACGGCTTCCGGACAGTTGCCGAGTTCATAGTAGGCCGCGCCCCTGTTGTAGTAGCCGTAGAGTGCCGAATGCGACTCCTCGGGCAAGAGGTCGATCTCGTGGGTCCAGAGGGTTATGGAGTCTTTCCAGACGGCTATCTGTTTTTCGGTCTTGTATACAAGGGCCGCCGATATAAGGAGCACGGCGGCCGCGACGATTACCTTGCCCCTAAGCTCCTTTGAAAACCTTTCATAAACGGCCGCCGCACCCACGCCCGCGAGCAGAAAGGGCCCCAGGGCCGGCAGATAGGTGTAACGGTCGGCAGCCTCGTGCGCCCCGAACGTTACGACACCTATGACGGGGAAGAGCGTCACGAGGTAGTAGAGCCAGAGGGCGGAAAGGCCCGGCTTTTTCTTTATGGCCAGGACGCAAAGGGCGGTTATCGCCAAAAGCAGGAGGAACGCCCCGGCATATTCGAGGGACAGTGCGTTTATGTCGGTCGGGTAGGGGTAAAGCGGCGCCAGATCAAGGGGCAGGACCATCTTATACAGGTAGAAGACATAGGCCCGTATAGATACTAAAATACGTGTGATGAGCGGGTTTAGCCCAAGCGAGGAGATCGTCTCGCCCTCGTGCTGAGTCCATATGGCAGCAAGGGCCGCCACGGCGCTTAATAGAAAGAAGGGCACCTTTTCCACAACTACCCGTTTCGCCTTCAGCCTCCCCAGCGGATAGTAGTCGAGTATAAGAAGCACCAGGGGCAGGGTGACGGCCATGGGTTTGCTCATAAGCGAGAGCGCGAAGAAGCCGAGCGAGGCGGCATAGGCCGTAGCCTTTCCACCCCCCTTTTCAGATGATACGTAGCGGAGGTAGGCGAGCACGCTCAGGAGGAAGAAGAAAGAGTAGAGGACGTCCTTCCTCTCGGAAACCCATGCGACGGATTCGACGTGGAGCGGGTGCAGGCCGAAGAGTAGGGCCGTCACGGCCCCGGCCGCAAGGGCCCTTACGGGGAGCGCGGCCCCCACGAGCCGGACTGCCAGAATAAAGACCAGAAAAGTATTCAGGGCATGCAGGACGACGCTTGAGAGGTGATGCCCCATGGGGTCCGGTCCCCAAAGCGCGCAGTCCACGCCGTGGGAGAGGACGGTAAGGGGGTGCCAGTTGCTGGAGACCACGGCCGTTGGGAGCTGCCGGAAAAACTCCGCATCGAGCGAACGGATATTCGGGTTTTCGTAGACGTAGGCGGGGTCGTCCCAGTTTACGAAGCCGTTATCGAGCGCGGGCAGGTAGGCGAGAAAGGTTACGCATGATACAAGGAGGGCCGCGAGGAGTGTGGCCTTCCGGCCCCGAAGACCGCCCGTACGGTCCGTTTCTATCACGGTATTTTTCATGGTCGTGGCGTGGGCTCCTTACGCAATCCCCGAGGAACCCGGTAAGATACTTATAATCTTAAACCCCGGTGGTTGCAAGGGGTTTGTCGCTTCCGGCGGGGCAAGCAGGTTGCAGAGTGGGGATTGCGGATTACCTTGATAAAATACCGAAATCGTGATAAGAAGATACCGAAATCGGTATAAAAAGATGTGGGTTGAGTAAGTGGAGAGGTGGCCGAGCGGTTGAAGGCAGCTGCCTGCTAAGCAGTTGTAGGGGTTAAACTCTACCGAGGGTTCGAATCCCTCCCTCTCCGCCATAAAAGCCGTTATACGTGGTGCGTGATGCGTGATGCGCTAAAACTCGTGACACGTGTACACATTACGACTTTTCATACGCGCCTGTAGCTCAGCTGGACAGAGCAACGGACTACGAATCCGCAGGTCGGGGGTTCGAATCCCTCCAGGCGCGCCAAAAATGAAATGGGTCTCACGAAGTGGGGCCCATTTTATTTTGGTGTATCGGATGATTTCGAACCCCTCTGCCGAAGGCAGACCGGGTTTGACCGGGTGCTCGCCGACTAACGCCGAAGGCGTTATAAGGCGAGCTACACGAATGGAACTTTCCTTACCGGCGACGAGCCCTGTCGAAGACAGGGCTCGTCAATCCCTCCAGGCGCGCCAATGTTAGAAAAGGGGGTTGCCCAAAGGGCAGCCCCCTTTTTAACATTATTGTCGTTCCGCCGGGATGAGAACCCCTCTGCCGAATGCAGACCGGGTTCCGGATCATCCGGTTTGACCGGGTGCCCGACGACTAACGCCGAAGGCGTTATAAGGAGGGCTATACGAAAAGTTTTTATCCGGGTGCAGCGTCACGCTGCCCTTACGGTGGGGGGAGCGGCCCTCCGCCCGTCCCTTGGGGGGCTGGGGGCTGGGTGCCAAATTGGTCCGTCCGCCTGCCCCTTCCGTGG
>JAZGJJ010000143.1 GCA_036482575.1 Thermodesulfobacteriota bacterium | reverse complement strand
AAGAGAGCCCCCTTTAAGTTCTGTTGCCGTACCCCCAGAATTTTTTATCCTTCGGACACTTCTTTATAAACCTGCCTTATCTTCCTCAGGTTCTCGTCCGGCGAGAACTTCTCCTTGAGGATGGCGGAGCCTTCCCGCCCCATCCTCTCCCTTAAGTCCGGGTCCGTGGCCAGCTTCACGATACATTCGGCGAGGCCCTTTGGGTCTTGCGGCCGTATCAAAAATCCGTTCACGCCGTCGGTGACCATCTCCGCGCAGCCGCCCACGTCGGTCGCTATGACCGGTCTGCCGGCGCTCATGGCCTCAAGCACTACTGTGGGTAGCGGATCCGGCGATAAGGAGGCATGGACCACAATGTCCAGGTCCGCCATGATATCGAGGACGTCTTTCCGGTGGCCCGTGAAGATTACCCTGTCGCCTATTCCGTTCTCTTCGACAAAGCTGTGGAGCCCCTCCCTGTACTCCCTGTCGGAGTCGAGCATGGCGTCTCCCACGATTACGAACTTAACGCGTGGGAAGCTCTTGACCACGTCGGGGACGGTCCTTACAAAGACCGCCTGCCCTTTCCATTCGGTTATAAAGCCCACCATCCCTATAAGGACGGTCTCTTTGTCGACGTTCAGTTCCTCTCTGAACCCGCCGCGGCCCACGCCGTCCTTGACCTCCCGCATGGAGTTGTAGATTACGACACATTTTTCAGGGTCTACGCCAAACTCCACAAGCCCTTTTTTTACCGCCTCCGAGGGGCATACTATCTTCCGGGCCCCGAACCCCGACAGCCTGATAAAAAGCCTGTTAAAGCCGTCGGCCTCCAGTATGTCGTGCATATGCCAGACCATGGGCCTTCGGGAAATGAGCGCGGGTATTATGCAGTACAGGCTTGCGATAAAAGAGTTGGCGTGGACTATGTCGATTTTTTTCCCGTACAGGAGCCTTGTTATTCGGTATGACGCGAGGAGAAGACCGAAGAGATAGGAAAGGTATTTCGGGATGCTCGCCCGCCTTGTAAACCAGGGCATGGGGACGGTGTTTACCTCGATGCCCATATCCTCGAAGTGCGCTACCGAGTCGGAGCCCGGCGGACAGACCATTACGGAGTGGAACTCTTTTCTGTCGAAGAGCTCCAGCAGGTTCGACATGACCCTTGTCGCCCCGCCGACGAACGGGCTATGGTCAACAATAAGGAGCTTCATACCGTCCCGCAGCTAAACTATGCCCGCATGGTTTTCGTGTCTTGTCGCGGCAAGCGGGGGTTGCGATAAGTCCCCCGCTACCTCCATTTGTATCCGAGCACTATCTTCACCACCGTGCTGCTTACGTCCCCTACGAGATACTCCGGGGGAGGGGACCAGTCGCGGGGCTGCTCCAGGACCGTCTTGACGCACCGCAATATGGACTCCGGCTCCGCCCCGCTCAGCATGTTGCTCCCCGCCTCTATGGTCTCGGGCCTCTCCGTAACGTCGCGGGTCGTCACGGCGGGGACCTTGAAGATGCAGCACTCCTCCTGCACCGTGCCGGAATCGCTGAGAACGCACCTGGCACGCTGCTCGAGGTGGACGAAGTCGAAGAGCCCGAGCGGCTCTATGGCGCGCACCCCGCCTCCCATTTTTCTCTTGAGCTTCTCCAGCCTCTTCCGTGTCCTGGGGTGGAGGCTGCAGACTACGGGGATGCCGTACTCTTTGTGGAGCAGGTCGAAGGCCTCGACGAATTTTCCCAGCCGTTCCTCCACGTCCACGTTCTCCGCCCTGTGCAGGGTGACGAGGAAGTAGTTGCCCTCTTCCAGGCCCAGGTCCGAGAGGGCGGTGCTCACTTCTATCCGGGGCTTGAAGTGCTCTAACACTTCATAGATCGGGTTCCCGGTCACATATATGCGTTCTCCCGGTATCCCTTCGCGTATGAGGTTTGCCCGGCTGCGCTCGGTGTATGGAAGCAGTATGTCGCTCGAGTGGTCGATAATGCGGCGGTTTACCTCCTCGGGGACGCGGTCGTCGTAGCAGCGGTTACCCGCTTCCATGTGGTATACGGGTATGCCGAGACGCTTGGCCATTATGGCCGCGAGGCTGCTGTTGGTGTCCCCGAGGACCAGAAACCGGTCTGGCCTTTCGGAGAGCATGACCCGCTCGATCTCCGGGAGGATCTTGCCCATCTGCTCGCCGAAGCTCCCCCTTGCCCCGAGGTGATGGTCGGGGTCGCGTACCTTGAGCTGGTCAAGAAAAACCTCGTTCAGGTTTTCGTCGTAGTTCTGGCCCGTATGTACCAGGACGTGGTCGCAGAGAGAGTCCAGCTTCTTGACGATAAGGCTCAGTCGGATTATCTCGGGGCGGGTGCCCAGGACGGTCATTACCTTCATCTTAGGAACTCTCCTTCCTCCCTTATCTCGTGGTCGACCATAAGGTTGTGCTCTTTAAGGAGCTCGGTTGTCTCCTCCATCGTAAAGAGTGAGTCTGAGGAGCTGTACTCTTTTTCCAGCGCCACTTCGCCTCCGCCCCCCTTGGCAAGCTCCGGCAGCATGGGTTTTATAGCGTAGTATTCACCCCGCTCGAAGGTGTGCCACGCCTCTTCGTAAGAGACGAGCAGCTCATGAAGCTTCTCGCCGGGTCGTATGCCGGTTACGGTCGTCTCTATCTTACGGTCTCCTATGAGGGCGGCCGCGACGTCAACGATGCGCGATGCCGGAACCTTCGGCACAAAGGTCTCGCCCGGCGAGCCGTTCTCTATCGCGGCAAAGACGGTATCGACCGCCATATCCAGCGGCAGCAGAAAGCGCGTCATCTCTTCGGAGGTTATGGTTACCGGACCGCCGTTTTTTATCTGCTCGTGGAAGAGCGGGATGACGGAGCCGCGGGAGGCAAGCACGTTCCCGTAACGCACGCATAGAAAGCGAGTTTCTGGCACGGTGATGTTCGCCCCTATAAAGACCCTCTCCTGGATGGCCTTTGTCATGCCCATGACGTTTACCGGCTTACAGGCCTTATCAGTGGATACGCCGACGACCGTTTCGACCTTAAGGCCGCCCTCGCGTATGGCGCGTATGATGTTTTCGGGCCCGGATATATTGGTCTGCACGGCCTCATAGGGGAAGTACTCGCATGAGGGGACCTGCTTAAGGGCGGCCCCGTTTATCACTATGTCGGCGCCTTTGAGCACCGAGCATACGGAGTGGTAGTCGCGCACGTCACCTATCCTGAACTCCAGGAGTTGTTCGAAGTTGTGGTATATCACCTCGTCGGTGACCTTCTTCTTCTGCTGGTACTCTACGCGCATGAAATGCTGCTTGGCCTCGTCACGGGAGAAGATGATTATCTTGGCGGGCGTGCCGGCGCTACCGGTGAGCAGCCGCCGGGTAAGGACCTTGCCGAGAGAGCCGGTTCCTCCGGTAATAACTACGGTCTTGCCTTCAAATATTGACATTCGAAATACCTCCTGTCGAAATGGATTTTACCCGGTTTTTTAAAGCCCCGGGCCCTAGCATAAGGCAGCCGCGGCCAAGGCTTCATAGTCCCCGGCCCTTATCCGCTCCGGTCATCTCGTTCTCGATCGCATCCTTATGCATAGCCTCCACGAGTTTGGGCCACTGCGGCGGCGAGTATCCGGTCGCAGACTTGAACCTCTCCGATTTAAGCGACCTGTCGCAATGAAAGTTATCGTCCCGCTCGATATCTATAGTCTTGCCGTAACGCCCGGCCACCAGCTTCAAGAGGTCATACTTGGTAACCGGCTCGGAAGATACATGGTAAAGACCGGTAAGTTTCTCGTCGGGGATTACACGGTCTGCGATTATGCGAGCCATCTCAACGGTAGGAAAACCGGAAAAGACGGCCCTCGTAAAGCCTCTGACCTTGCCCTCCTGAGAGAGAAACCATTCAAGCAGGCTATGCTTCCCTTTGAGCTCGTGGCCTATGATGGAGGTCCGAAGTGTTACGCAGTGCGGGTAGACGACTTCGCCCAGGAGCTTGGTGCGTCCGTAAAGATCGTCCGCGTCCGGACGGTCGTCCTCGGTGTAGCCACCCTTGTCCCCGGAGAAGACACAGTCCGTACTAATATGAATCATGCGTGCACCTGCGTCCTTGCATAACGCCGCGAGTTTATGCGGAAAGAGGGCGTTCACTGAAATGGAGGCAACCGGGTCCTTGGCCTCCGGGCTCTGTTTTATTATGCCCACGCAGTTTATCACAACATCCGGCTTTATTTTTGCCAGGACGCTACGGACCGCATCAAAGTTGCAGGCATCAATACCCGTGTGCACCCGCTCTAAAAGCGCTGGTGTGAACCAACGCGAAAGCCCGTTGCCACTGCGTGCAGTGCCGTGGACCTCAAGCCCCGCATGCCTTGAAAGCAGACGAAAGAGGACATGGCCCAGCATCCCGGTCGAGCCGGCTATGAGTACTTTCTTGCCGTCCATATCAAAAATTCCTTTCTCCAGAGGTGGTTGGAGTCATTTTGGGCCCTCCGTATGGCAAACTTGTTTTCCCAAAGCCTTCTTTATCTCTTCAAACTCTTCCGAATCTTTCAATTGCGATGTGAAATGTGCATTATAATCATCAAAAGGTATGTACGGTGTGCAGGTCTTGCAAGGAGGCAGATATCTACTTTTACGGAGCTTTTGATATTTCTCTCCGAACCAAACGGACTCGAAGTCAGTCCCGTACACATTCCCCGGGCTATACGCTCCGGCAAAGCAACATGGTGCGACGTCACCCTCGGTGCTGATATAGACGGAATTGAAGGGGTCCATACAATCCCGGTCAGGATTGTAGAAGTTATTACGTTTTTCTTCGAAAAACCGGCGGGCTTCTACTCTTATTCCAAACTTTTCGCCTAATTCCATTGCCCGGTCGATAACTGCGTTGTATTCTTCCTTTACATGGAGGAGGGCATCATCGGCATGTTCTTTTTTCGCTACAAAATAGTTCCCGATGCTGACAACAGGCACCCCCAATTCATGAGCCAGAATAATGAAATCCGGCACCTCGCGGAAAGTTTGTTTGAGTGCGACAAAATGCATTTTTGTTTTTTGGCGATCATTTTCTGAAAGTTCGGACAAGAATCCTTTAATAGCCGATAACGTCTTTTCGAAATCATATTTCATGAACCTACGGTATGTTTCCGGCTTGGCTGCATTTAATGAAATGGTAAGCAACCTTAGATGTCCGGAAAGCAGCCTGGCCATCTTTCTCGACAACAGTGTTCCATTTGTGTTAATTTGGATTAAATCGTTTCTAGGGTTTATTGAATAAATATAGTTTAGCGCTTCCTCAAGCTTGGGATACAAAAAGGCTTCGCCCCACCCGGTAAGCTCAACTATTTCGCCATGCTTAATTACATCCTTCAATTTCTTAAGATCCTCCATCTTCAGGTTACTGCCTTTAAATCCATCCGGCCTGCATATATAACATCTCAAATTGCATTTTGTTGTAAGAAAAATAGATACCAACTTGGGGTAAAGCCGGAACTTTTTTTTGGGCAATAAAGGGTAGATGCTCCAAATAAACAATCGTTTATATGATAATAGTCGACAGTATAGACTGCGTACCCCGGCTTTAAGTAAAATAAAAAGCTTTACTGAAAGATGATACGCTCTTACAATAAGGTCGTAAGGGCGTGGGGGAAGCACTTTTTTCAGGTAATTACTAGCTGACGCCAATATATTAGACATGCTTGCCTGACCTCCCGGGCTCTTCTTTTGTGATTGTTTGAATCTCTAAATTTTGAACACGGAAGATTTTCTTATGATTAGAAAATCCTTCCATAAAAATCGACAGCCTTTGGTTTTATCTTCGACTGGTCGAGCCTTTCTACAGTTGTCTTCCAATTTTCTTCCGCCGCGCGGTCGACCAGTTCGTCGTCCGTAAGCGCACGACGGATAGCTTGTTCAATTACGTCCGGGTCCTCCGGGGGCACCAGTATTCCGGTCCTGCCGTCTTCAATCCATTCGTTTGCGCAGCCCGTATGTGTCTGAATCGGAAATGACCCCATCACCAGCGCTTCAAGGAAAGAAGTGCTGATAGAATCGCTGATATTCACACCGATAGAGGTCCGTGCCCGGCCGTGATAACGGAGTATCTCTTCGTGAGAGATGCGGGGAATCATCTCTACCGGGACGCCAGTGGAACGGCTAAAAAGCTCGGCCGCGATCAGTACTTCCTTGGTAAACCCCAGGTATATGGCGAGAGTATACCCCTTGAGAAGGTCGGCACACCGTTCCAGCGCCCTAAGACCAACCAGGGCCCTATAGGCCCAGCCATGGTATCCCTTCAACATGATAAGCCGACGTCTGGAGGTCGGTCCGGGCTGTTTTAAGGCGGAGACCTTTTTAAGGTCAAAGCCGCCGGTGTTAGGAAAGACGGGAAGTATTTCTCCCTTAAAGCCGAAGGACCTGGCAAGCTTCACGTCCCGCAGGCATTCGCAGGAATAATAGTCGCACTCATTGAGGAGTTCTC
>JAZGJJ010000142.1 GCA_036482575.1 Thermodesulfobacteriota bacterium | reverse complement strand
TTGTAGCGGAACTTTTCCGAGAGGGGGTGGGAGCCCTGCGGGACGTAGGTGTTTACCACCGGGATGCCCTTTACGGTCGCTTTTATAATGCGCGTACCATCGTAGTTTTCCCCGGCGTAGTTCTCCCAGGCAGGGTCCTTCCCGTCGGAGCGCACGCCGGCGAAGCCGATGCTCACGTCCTTCAGGGGGTGTTTGGAGAGGATGGCCACGCCGTTATAGGATTTTTCTCCGCAAAAGGCCGCCCCGTAGCCGACCTCCTCGAACGCGACGGCGGGGAAATCGGAGTCCACCACCTTTGTCTCCTGGACGCAGAGCAGGTCGGGCGATTCCTCTCGGAGCCACTCGACGATGATGGGAAGCCTCGCCCTTATGGAGTTTGCGTTAAAGCTCGCGACCTTCACGGCTAATCGAAGAGCCCCTTCTGCGGCGCTCTCCTCCGGGATTTTTTCCTTTTAAAGGCGGTTTTCCTGACGAGCCTCTCCGGCAACTCGCCGAGGAACGGGGACTCCAGCGGCGAAACGGTCTCTCCCCAGAGCCGCCTGCTCTTAGCGCTTAAGAGGTAGAGCTTCTCCCGCGCCCTCGTCATGGCCACGTAGAAGAGTCTTCGCTCCTCCTCGGTGTCGGTCTCTCCGCCCTTCACGTGAAGCGGGAAGAGCCGCTGCTCGCATCCCGCGATAAAGACCACCGGGAACTCGAGCCCCTTCGTCATGTGCGCGGTCAAGACCGTTACCCTGTCGGCCTCCACGTCGCAAAAGTCGGGCGGCTCCATGAGCGTAAGGCGTTCGATAAAGGTGTTAAGGCTCGCAACCTCTTCCGTCCGCTGGAACTCTTTTGCCGCTCTTTCGAGGTGGGAAAGCCGCCACTCCTCCACGGCGAACGTATCCCCTTCTTTTTTTATGAAGGCATCGAGCGACATGCCGGGCGGCACGTCGACACCCCTTATGTGCGCTATGAACTCCGAGAGCCCGGGCACGCGTCCCACGACCTGGCAAGGTATGGACGAGGAGCGGAAGGACTCCCCGATCATTTCGGCCTGCCGGTTGGTCCTCACGATAACCGCGAAGTCGGAGAAGCGGTATCCTTCGTCCCCGTCGCCCCGGCCGCCCCCCACCGTAAGGCTCGAAAGCCCCCCCATCATCGTTTCCACTTCTTTTATTATGAAGTCCGCCTCCCCATTCTCATCCCCGCATACGACGACCGTTATCTTCTCGCCCGTATCTTTCACAGGCAGCATGCCTTTGGCCGCCCTCGCGCCGTTATTCTTTATAAGCGAGGCCGCGGCGCTCACTATGTTGCCGCTCGAGCGGTAGTTCCTTTCGAGGGCCACGACTTCGGAGCCGGGGTACTCCTCTTCGAAGGCAAGAAAGCCTTTGAGGTTGCCCCCCCGGAAGCCGTATATCGACTGGTCCGGGTCGCCTATGGCGAGGAGTTTTATCTCTCTTTTCCCTTCTTCCCCCTCTCCCCCCTCTTCCCCCTCTCCTCCTTCTCCGGCAAGGAGCTTTATGAGTGCCGCCTGCGGGGGGTTTATGTCCTGGTACTCGTCCACGAGTATGTGGCGGAAGAGTTCGCGGTAACGGTCGAGGAGGGCGGGGTCTTCACTGAGGAGTTTTAAGCTCTCCGGCACGAGGTCGTCCAGGTCGAGGGCGTTTCTTTCCCTCATGGCTTCGCCATAGGCGTGGAAGCTGTCCGGGATCTCGGCCCCGGCGTCCGGGCCGAGGTTCTTTACGGCCGATATCCTCTCGGCCTCCTTCGCGGGGTTCTTTACATCGAGCTCTTTAAGGAGGTTCGTCTGCTGAACCCTCCCGTAGAGTCGGAACCCCCTTTCTTTCTTGAGGAGTCCGAGGCAGAACCAATGGAAGGTGCCGATCGGGAACGAGGCGGTCTCCATGCCCGTGAGCTTTTCTATCCTCTCACGCATCTCCCGGGCCGCCCTGTTGGTGAAGGTGAGGACGAGGATGTTTTTCCGGCCTATGCCCTCGGTGAGGAGGCGGGCGTACCTCGATGCCAGCACCCTCGTCTTTCCGCTCCCGGGCCCCGCGGCCACGAGAAGGCGCCGGGCCGTGGAGTGGGCGGCCTCTCTCTGCGCGGGGTCCAGATCCGTTAAAGCCGCGCCACTCATACCGGGTCTATGTGGATAAAGGACTTCTCTATCGCCTCGATCCTCTCGACGGCCCTCTCGACCTCTTTCCCTATGGTGTGCGAGTCGAAGGTCGAGAGGTACTTCGCCACCTCTATGTGTATCTCCACGTGTATGAAGTTCCCTACGTAGTGTGCCCTTACGGTGTTTATGTCCTTGACCCCCTCTACCGATAGCGCCGCCGCCTTTATCTCGTCGGTGAGTTTTTTCGGGGGGGCCTTGCCCATGAGGTAGTCCACGTTCTCCATGCCTATGGTGTAGCCGGTGTATATTATCCAGAGGCTTATAAGAAAGCCCGCCAGCGGGTCGAGTATCGGGTAGCCGAGTTTCACCCCGGCGATGCCCACGAGCGCCGCCCCGGAGACCATGACGTCGCAGAAAGAGTCCACGCTGCTCGCCTGTATGGCGGGGCTTCTTACGGCCCTGCCGACGACCCTGAAGTACCAGGCCATGCCGGTCTTAACGACCATGGTTAGAAGGAGCACGGCGAAGGCGAGCCACCCGACGACCGTCTCACCGCCGCCGCCGTAGAGGACCCTCTCCGCCGAGGCCTTTATGACCTCGAAGCCGAGTATGCCGGCGAGCACGGCTATAATTATTCCCGCTATGGGCTCGGCCCTCTTGTGCCCGAAGGGGTGGCCCTCGTCGGCCTCCTCGGCGGATATCCTGACGCATATGAAGACGGCCACCGAGGAGGCCATGTCCGTAAGCGAGTTGAAGGCGTCGGAGAGGAGCGCTATGGAGCCGGAGAGGAGCGCGACCCATATTTTCAGGACGAAGAGCAGGGTATTGCCTACTATGTTTACGAGTGTGGCCCTGAACGCGGCGGGTTTCATGGGAATATTGGAGACAAAATGGAAGAGAAATCTTCGCGTGAAGGGGAGGGAGGTGCCGGTTCTTTATTCGCCGACTGTCTCATGGACCCTCGTAAGGCTCTGTCGCGCGACGACGTAAAAGCTCTGTGCCCACGCGAGCGGTACGTTCCAGTTCATCTCGCCGCCGCTGTAAAGCTCCGGCACCTTGCCGTCCTCGGTCATGACGTTTTCGAGCCTTACGAGGTACTCCTCCGACTTCCTTATAAACTCATGGGGTTTTCCGAATATGGCGCCGAGCCTCAAGGACCTCGTGGCGAGCTTGGAGTAAGCGATGCTGAGCCATGCGAAGCCGAGCGGCCACTCGGCCTCGTTGCCCACGGGGTTCTCCGGATCGGCGTTGTGGTAGAGGTCCCCGGGGTAGCGTATCACTCCCTTCTCGCGCACGAGCTTCGTCTCGATGTTCCTGAGTATCCTCTTCGTGTGTGCTTCCTTTATTATGTTATAGGGCCAGATGAGGCTCAGCTGCGTCAGGTCGTAGGGCCGGCTTTCGCTCTCGGAGGGCAGGAGCTTCTTAAGGCTCTCCTCGCCGGCTTCGAGGAACTCCTGGGGGACGGGGAGGTAGTCGTGGAGGTCTATCTGGTGCGAGTACTTGTAGTGGTAGTGGCCGTCGTCATGCCACATGGTAAGTCCCGCGAGCACGCTGCCTATGCTGGAGCTGTGCATCTCAGGCCCCTCCTCCCACACGCCGAAGTCCGGGTCCGAGTGCCACCTTACGGTCGTCAGGTAGAGCATTATGTCGCGGAGCAGTATCATGATGTCGGGCTGGTCCACCGTTATTACCCTGTGGCCCTTTTTTATGAGGTCGCCGGTCTTGTAGAGGAAGAGCCCGAATATGTCGAGCTGGTGGTGTCCCCACTCGTGCGTTATCTCCTCGAGCGTGACCGGGTGGACACGCGAGTGGATGGCCTCGGCGGCGCAGCTGCCCATATAGTGGCGCTTGCGGGCGCCGCTTGATATCTTGTGGCGGTACTTCTGGAATATCTGGAGTATCAGCCGGTAGCTCTCTATCATCTTGTCGTACGACCCCACGTACTCGTTGGCGTAGGTGGCGTACATGATGTCCCGGAGCCAGAAGACGTTATACCTGTCCCCCCCGTTCTCCCCCTGGTAGGGCGAGGCAACGTAGCCGCCGTTAAGCTGCCGGAGCTCTTCGAGGTGGGTGTAGGCCACCAGGAGTTTTTCTCTCGGGGTAAGCTCCCTGAAACTCCTTCCCTCGAGTGCGTCCATGGGGGTCTTTTCCTCAAGCACTATCGGCACCACCTGCCCTCTCCATCCCTTCAGGGCCCTCTTTTACCAGTATCTTGAGGGCGCCGGGGAGGTTCCTTATCTCCACCTTCTTATCCCCTTCGAAGTATTCGCCGTCGGCGTGGACCAGGCCGGGCTTTCTCCTCAAGACCTCCAGCACACCGGCCTTTATGCGCTTAAAGTTTCCGATGGTGTCTATGTTGCCGCTGAAAAGTTTCCTTAAATCTCTTATGGCCGAGAAGAGGCTCACGTCCTCGACTATGCATATGTCGAACAGCCCGTCGTCGGGCACCGCACCCGGGGCTATTATGGCCGATGAGCCGTACTGCTCGGTGTTGGCCACCGTCAGGATAAAGGGGCGGAAGTTCCTGTACTTGCCGTCTATCATAATCAGCGTGTTCTCGGGCCTGTACTTGAAGAACTCGACGAGCGCTATGGGCACGTAGGGCAGCACCCCCCGGACCCTGAGGCTCGCGGGCCTTTCGTTGTAGCGCTTGCTAAGGAGCGCGTCGAAGCCGAAGCCGGCCGTGGAGAAAAAATATCTTTCCCCTTTTTTTCCACCCCCAACCACCCCGGCGTCCACCCGCCGTATGAAGCCGTCCTTCAGGAGCCTCACCGCGGCCTCGGGCTCCCACGGTATCTTTAGCGCCCTGGCCAGTCCGTTGCCTGATCCGGCCGGCACTATGCCGAGAATCACGTCCGTTTTTACGAGTTCGGAGGCCACCTCGTTCAGGGTGCCGTCCCCGCCGCAGGCGAACAGGGCGTCATAGCCCTTGGCCACGGCGTCCCTGGCCAGCGCATTGGCGTCACCCTTCTTCCCGGTAACCCTTACCTCGTATATCCCGTGGTCGGACGAGAAAACCCTGCTTACGGCCTCGGATATTTCCCTTACCCTGTTCTTCCCGCCCGCGATCGGGTTTATGATAAAGCGTACCTTCAAAAACGCCCCTGCTTCCCTTTATTCAAGTATACAGTATACGGCATAAGGGGGTTTTTTCCAACGGAAAAAGCGGGGTGCTGCCGCACGGTTAATGTCATAAGCGGCCCAATACAGTATTGGCACCTCATACCCCGGCGGTCGTCGTGAATTGAAACACCCTCAGGCGTAGCGCAAGGTATTGTGTGTAAATAAGTCTTTCTCATGTCCGGCGCACTAACGGCCGTTCAGAAGGTGAAACACCATCATGGTGCTGCCGCACGGTTAATGTCATAAATGGCCCAATACAGTATTGGCACCTCATACCCCGGCGGTCGTCGTGAATTGAAACACCATCATGGTGCGGGCGGAAAACGGGTTGCAATTTATGGTATCCGGTGTATAGTGAGGGTATAACATCTTGTTTTTCCGGAGGAAAGTAGGATGAAGGGAGCTTCGGTCATAGTGGTTGCGGCGGTTGGGGCTGCGGCCGTCTTCGCCTTCATCGAGGCGGAGCGGTACTCGAGCACCACGGCCTTTTGTACGATGTGCCACTCGATGAGTTTTCCCGCGGCCGAGCTTAAGGGCTCCTCCCACTTCGCCGCACTCGGCGCGGACCCCGAGTGCGGCGACTGCCACCTGCCCCCGGATTTTATCGGCAGGATGCGGGCCCATATAGTAAGCGGGGT
>JAZGJJ010000141.1 GCA_036482575.1 Thermodesulfobacteriota bacterium | reverse complement strand
CCTTCGACGGCATAAAGGCGAAAAAACCCTTATAGGGTTCGCCGCCCCGGTAGAGGGGGTAGAAGGGAAAGACCCGAAGACTCTCTTCGCCGAACTCATGAGGAAAGGCTTTATACGGGTGCGGGTCAAAGGCAAGCTCCACGACCTTTCCGCCGGGGATGCGCCCGCAATGCCGAAGCGTATAAAGGAGGTCGAGGTGGTGGTGGACCGCCTCGTCCTGAAGCCAGGCGAGCGGGCTCGCCTCGTGGACTCTCTCGAAACATCTTTCAGGGAAGGAGAGGGGGACGCCTGGGTGGAGGTGGAGGGGAAGGGGAAAGAAACCCTCTCTCGCAGGCTCCGCTGCTTTGAGTGCTCGATGGATATCGAGAAGCCGACGCCCATTCTATTTTCGTTCAACCACCCGGTCGGCGCGTGCCCGGAGTGCAAGGGGTTCGGGAACATCCTCAAGTACGACCTGGAGAGGGTCGTACCCGATAGAGGTCTCTCTCTCTCAGGCGGCGCCATAGAGCCCTGGACAAAGCCCTCCCACAGGTGGTGGTACGAGGATCTCGAAAAGTGCGCAACGGCCTGCCGGATAGACCTGAATAAACCTTTCAAGGACCTCTCCAAAAGAGAGGAAAAACTCGTATTCGAAGGCACCGGCGAGTTCGGGGGGATAGACTCGTTCTTCGATTACCTCGAAGCGAAGAAGTACAAGCTCCATATAAGGGTCTTCCTGCATAAGTACAAGGCCCAGTTCCCGTGCCTCGCCTGCGGGGGGACGAGGCTCAAGAAGAGCGCCCTCGGCGTCAGGGTAGGGGGGCTTAACATAGCCGAGGTGAGCAACATGACCATAGACGGCGCCCGAAAATTCTTCCACGGGCTGAAACTCACCCCGTTCGAGCGGGAGCTCTCGAAGGAGGCCATGAAGCAACTCTGCCTGAAGCTCGACTTCCTCGTCCAGACCGGGCTCGGCTACATAACGCTCGACAGGCTTACCCGGACGCTTTCGGGCGGCGAGGCCCAGAGGGCGGCGCTCTCCAGCCAGCTCGCCTCCGCCCTCTCCGGGGTGCTCTACATACTCGACGAGCCGTCCATCGGGCTCCACCCCCGCGACATAGAGATGCTCATCCAACAGATGAAGAAACTTTCGCTCCGGGGGAACACCGTGGTGGTCGTCGAGCACGACCCGTCGGTCTTGAAGGCCTCGGAGCATATTATCGAGCTCGGCCCCGGGGCCGGAACGCGGGGGGGGAGGCTCGTCTACTCCGGCCCTACCGACACGTTCCTCGAAAACGCCAACACGCTCACCTCGGACTACCTGCGGGGCCGAAAGGCCATACACACCCCCAGGTGGAGACGCAAGGCCGGGCGCGGCAGGGCCAACTCGCTCTTCATAAAGGGGGCCTCGGGGAATAACCTGAAGGAACTGGACGTCAGGATCCCGCTTAAGACGCTAACCTGCGTTACCGGGGTCTCCGGCTCCGGCAAGAGCACTCTCGTCGTGGATACCCTCTATAACGCGCTGGCGGGCCGCTTCGGCCTGAAGGCCGCGAAGCCGCTCCCGCACAAGGCCGTCGAGGGTGCCGCGCTCCTGGAGGGGGTAAAGCTGATTAATCAAGAGCCCATAGGAAAGACCCCCCGGAGCAACCCGATAACCTACATAGGCGGCTTCGACGAGATAAGGCGTCTCTTCGCGGGCCTCCCCGGAGCCGTAAGCGGGGGGCTTACCACCGGAAACTTTTCCTTCAACGTGCCGGGCGGCAGATGCGACGCCTGCAAGGGAGAAGGGGTCGAAAAGCTCGAGATGTACTTCCTCCCGGACGTCTACATAAGCTGCGGGAACTGCGGCGGGAAGAGGTACAAGCCGCGGGTGCTGGAGGTAAAGTATCACGGCAAGAACATACACGACGTGCTCCGGATGACCTTCGACGACGCAGCGGTCTTCCTGCCGCCGCTTCCGGGTCTTGATAACAGGGTTTCTATAATGAGGGAGGTGGGGCTCGGCTACCTGACGCTCGGCCAACCGGCGACGACGCTCTCGGGAGGCGAGGCGCAGAGGCTCAAGATCGCCCGCGAGCTCATAAGCACCGGGCCCAGGGATATGCTCTACATACTCGACGAGCCGACAACCGGGCTGCATATGGACGATACGAAAAAACTCCTATCGGTGCTGGGCCGTCTCGTGGACAGCGGCAACACGGTCTTAATAATCGAGCACAACCTGGAACTGATAAAGACGGCCGACCACGTAATCGACCTCGGGCCCGAGGGAGGGGACGGCGGGGGTACGCTCGTTACGAGCGGCACGCCCGAGAAGGTGGCGAGCATAAAGACCAGCCATACGGGGAGACATTTAAAAACGATGCTGGGCTGAAGTGCTGCCGCACGGTTAACGTGCGTGCGGCCCTTTTATACCCTTAGGACCCGATGCCCTCGATGGTCGCCCTGAAATTGAAATACCCTCATGCCCCTTGACATGGAGGGGGGCGAGCGGGTATGATTAGGCCAATTTGAGTACCGAAAAAACTGGAAGAAAATATATGAAGAAGATTATCTTAGCTCTCTTGCTGCCGGTCCTATGGATGCCGCTCCTCCCCCGCGTCGTGGGCGCCGACCCGCTCCCCGTCTTTGACGCGGTCACGGACGGCGAAACCGGCCATAACGTAGGACACCCCGTTAACCTGAGTACATACGAAGATCTCGTCACCACCTATGGGGGGGGCTGGCTTCAGGGCCGCATGTTCCCGCCGGTGAAGAGCGGGCACTCCGCCGCCCCTCAGGAGGAATACTCCTACGGCATGGCCGCCGCAGAGCCCACTTACGACGTGCCCGTGGCGTTCAACAAGGAGGTCGAGAAGTACATAACCTACTTCCGGACAAAGGGGCGCAAGAACTTTACGCGCTGGATCGCCCGGAGCGGGAAGTACATGCCGATGATAACGGAAATACTCCGGGAGGAGGGGTTGCCCGAAGACCTCGTCTACCTGGCCATGATAGAGAGCGGTTTCAACCCGCGCGCCCTGTCGAGGGCAAAGGCCGTGGGCGTGTGGCAGTTCATGAAATGGACCGGGAGGAAGTACGATCTGCGGGTCGACTGGTGGATAGACGAGCGGCGGGACCCGGAGAAGGCCACGCGGGCCGCGGCCAGATACCTTAAAGACCTCTACGGGATGTTCGACTCGTGGTACCTCGCGGCGGCGAGCTACAACGGCGGGGAAGGACGCGTCCGCAAGGCCATAAAGAGGTACAAGACCGATAACTTCTGGTCGCTCGCAACCAAAAAACGGGCCTTTAAGAGAGAGACCCGGAACTACGTCCCGAAGTACCTGGCCGCCATGCTCATAATGAAAGACCCGGAGAACTACGGCTTTATGGGTATTCAACCCATCGCCCCTGTCCCTTACGAAAAGGTCCGTATCCGGCAGGTAACGGACATCAAGGTCATAGCAAAGGCAGCGGGCGTTAGCGTAAAGGAGATCCAGGATCTCAACCCCGAACTCATGCGCTGGTTCACCCCGCCCGAGTACCCGGACTACGAGATAAAGATACCCGCCGGGACAAGGGAGCTCTTCGAGGAACGGATGGCGCTGGTCCCCAAGCCCGAGAGGCTCAAGTTCCTGACGCACAGGGTCAGGAAGGGCGAGACCCTCTCGCATATCGCCGACAGGTACGGGACCTCTATAAGACCCATCATGTACCTGAACAACTTGAGGAGCGCGCGCTTCATAAAGGCCGGGGCCCGGCTCGTGGTGCCCATGAGGGCGGACGGCAAGGTCTATGCTAAGAAAAAAGTTAAAAGGAAAAAATTAGTCCGGGCGAACGTGCCGGACGGAGGTACGTACACCGTCAAGCGCGGCGATACGCTCTGGGATATATCCAGAAAGTTCTCCGTCCCCATAAAGCGGATGCTCGAACTCAACGACATGAGGAAGTCGGACGTCCTCAAGCCCGGCCAGAGGCTCTAC
>JAZGJJ010000140.1 GCA_036482575.1 Thermodesulfobacteriota bacterium | reverse complement strand
CTTTAAAACTCCTCCACTTCGACGACGGGGTTAACATAACCCTCGGGCTACCCATTATACGGACCTCCCCGGACCACGGCACGGCCTACGACATAGCGTGGAAGGGTAAGGCAAGCCCCCGGAGCATGATAGAGGCGATACTTACGGCCGCCGGGATGGCGCGTAGAAAGGGCCGCTAATGGACCGCATAACCATAAAAGGCGCCAGAGAGCACAACCTGAAGGATTTCGACCTCGAGATACCCAGGGACAGGTTCGTGGTCCTTACCGGGGTCTCGGGCTCGGGAAAGTCCTCTCTCGCCTTCGACACCATATACGCCGAGGGGCAGCGGAGATACGTCGAGAGCCTCTCCGCCTACGCAAGGCAGTTCCTCGAGCAAATGGACAAGCCCGACGTGGACTCGATCGAGGGGCTCTCTCCGGCAATAGCCATAGAGCAGAAGACGACGAGCCGCAACCCGCGCTCGACCGTCGGTACGGTCACCGAGGTCTACGACTACCTGCGGCTGCTCTTCGCCCGGGTCGGCTCGCCGCACTGCTATAAGTGCGGCAAGGGGATAAAGTTCCAGACCATCCAGCAGATGGCCGACAGGGTAATGGAGCTCCCGCCCGGCTCGAAGATAGTCATACTCTCTCCGATAGTAAGGGGCAGGAAGGGGGAGTACCGGAAGGAGCTCAGCGGGCTTTTGAGGGAAGGCTACACAAAGGTCAAGATAGACGGCGAGATGATGAGCCTCGAGGAGACTATCGCGCTGGACAAGAGGAAGAAGCACACCATAGAGGTCGTCATCGACCGCGTGGTGGTAAAGGAGGGGGTTATGGGTAGGCTCGCCGACTCGCTCGAGGTCGCGGCACGGCTTTCCGGGGGGCTGGTGAAGGTGGACGTCGGCGGCAGGAGCAGGACCAGGCTTTTCTTCAACGAAAAGCTCTCGTGCACCTCGTGCGCCGTAAGCTACCCGGAGATAACCCCGACGATGTTTTCGTTTAACAGCCCGCACGGCGCGTGTCCCGAGTGCAAGGGGCTCGGAGAGACTTTCTACTACGACCCGGAGCTGGTGGTGCCGGACAGGGAGCTCTCGCTCGAAGGCGGCGCCATAGCGGTATGGGCCAGGAAGGGCGCCTGGTCCAGGCAGATTCTCGAAAGCCTCGCCCGCCACTACGGTTTCAGCCTCTCCGTGCCGTTCAAAAAACTCCCAAAGAAAGTGTCGGAACTTATCCTCCACGGCTCCGGGACGGAGGAGATAGAGTTCCTCTATGCCAGGGGCAGGAACAGGTACACCTTCTTCGAACCGTTCGAGGGGGTACTGCCGAACCTCGAGAGACGCTACCGGGAGACCGGGTCCGAAGAGGTGCGCGATGAGATAGAGAGGTTTATGAACTCGCAGCCCTGCCCGGTCTGTAACGGGTCGAGGCTTAAAAAAGAGGCGCTCTTCATAAGGGTGGGCAAAAAGTCCATATGGGACGTCGTCCGGATGTCCATCCGGGAGGGTTTCGAGTTCTTCGACGGCCTGAAGCTCGACAGGACCAGGGAGGAAATAGCCGGGAGGATACTGAAGGAGATAACCGAGAGGCTCTCTTTCCTTAACAACGTCGGGCTGGACTACATCTCGCTCGACAGGGGCGCCGCCACGCTCTCCGGGGGCGAGGGGCAGAGGATAAGGCTCGCCACCCAGATAGGGTCGAGCCTGGTGGGAGTCCTGTACATACTCGACGAGCCGTCCATAGGGCTCCACCAGCGCGATAACCGGAGGCTGCTCTCGGCGCTCAAGAGGCTCCGGGACATGGGCAATACGGTCCTGGTGGTCGAGCACGACGAGGCGACCATAGCCGGAGCGGACTACGTGGTCGACATGGGCCCCGGGGCGGGCGAGTGGGGCGGGGAGGTCGTGGCAAAGGGCACCCCCGGCGAGATTATGAAAAACCCCCGCTCGGTAACGGGAAAGTACCTCTCCGGCGAGAGCCGCATACCGGTGCCCGCCCAAAGGAAAAAACCGGACAAGAGATACCTGACGCTCAAGGGTTTAAGCGAGAACAACCTTAAAAAACTTACCGTGAAGATACCGGTCGGGCTCATTACCTGCGTTACCGGCGTTTCGGGCTCGGGCAAGAGCACGCTCGTCGTGGATACGCTCCTTAGGAACCTGTCGAGGAAGCTTTATAACTCGAAGGAGAGGGCCGGCGCGCTCGACTCCATCCACGGCCTTGAGCACGTGGATAAGGTCATAGCCGTGGACCAGTCGCCCATCGGGAGGACCCCCAGAAGCAACCCGGCCACCTATACCGGTCTCTTCACCCCCATAAGGGAGCTCTTCAGCCTCCTTCCCGAGGCCAGGATGAGGGGCTACGGCCCCGGCAGGTTCAGCTTCAACGTGAAGGGCGGGAGGTGCGAGGCCTGCAGGGGAGAGGGGGAGGTGAAGGTCGAAATGCACTTCCTCCCGGACGTCTACGTCCACTGCGACGTCTGCGGCGGCAGGAGGTACAACCGCGACACGCTCGAGATCCGCTACAGGGGGAAGACCATAGCCGACTGCCTGGAGATGACCGTCACCGAGGCGCTGAAATTCTTCGAGAACGTGCCCGGTATAAGGGAGAAGCTCCGGACCCTCTTCGAGGTGGGGCTCGGCTACATAAGGCTCGGCCAGCCGGCCACAACGCTCTCCGGCGGCGAGGCGCAGAGGATAAAGCTCTCCAGGGAGCTCTCGAAGAGGGCCACCGGCAGGACGGTCTACATACTGGACGAGCCCACCACGGGCCTCCACTTCGCGGACATAGAAAAACTCCTCGACGTGCTTAAGAGCCTCAGTACCGCGGGCAACACGATCGTCATAATCGAGCACAACCTCGACGTGGTAAAGTCGGCCGACCACATAATAGACCTCGGCCCCGAGGGCGGGGACGAGGGGGGCTTTATAGTGGCCACGGGTACGCCCGAGGAAGTGGCCGCTACGGAGGGCTCCTATACCGGGCAGTTCCTGAAGGACGCGCTAAAGGGGAAAAAACACACCCTGGCGGTCGCCGGTTAGGGGCGTTTTACCGGCCACGGAGCCGCTACTGCCATACGATAAACTGCGTCGTGAAAGGGAGGACAGAATGATTATGTGGCGTTCACAGTACCGTACCTTCACAGTCCTGGCGACATTGGTTCTGTTTCTGGTAAACGCGTGCGACGTGCCGGAGAAAGAGCCGGAAGTAGAGCCGCAGAACCCTCTCTGGAGCGAATACATAGGTGCCCACACCACCGGCCTGATATCAAAGGAATCGAAGATTCGCGTGCGGTTTGTAAACGAGGCCGTGGACGAGCAGCGGGTCGGGCAAAGTGCGGAAGAATATATTGACATAAGACCCTCGATAAAAGGGAGCGTTACCTTTAGCGACACGCGGGAGATCGTTATATTGCCCGATGAAGGCCTCGAGTCGGGCCGGAAGTATCACATAACGGTAAAGGCGAAGAAGCTCATCGACCTGCCGGAGGAGCTGAAGGACTACGAATTCACCGTACAGGTTATAAAACAGGAATTTGAAGCCAGGGTTATAGGTCTGAGTCCAAACCCGCTAAACGACAGGGAAATGGTGCTGCGGGGAAGCCTGGTGACGGCGGATATAGAGGACGCGGATAAAATCGAAAAGGTGGTAACCGCAACCTACCTGAAGACCTCCCTGCCTCTCGAATGGCAGCATAACGTCGACGGCAAGCATCACGAATTCACGGTCTCCGGGATCGAACGGCAGCAGACGGACGAACCTCTGACTCTGGCCTGGAGCGGAGCCGGCATCGGTGTGGAATCGGACGGGTCGACCGGCATCGAGGTCCCCGCGCGGGACGTATTCAGGGTCATGGATGTCAGGGCGGTCCAGGGAGAGCAACAATATATCGCCGTGTCCTTCTCGGGCAATGTCTCGCAGCAGCAGAACCTCAGAGGGCTCGTGCTTGTCGGCAACGAGGAGTATAGAACGCGGGTTGAAGGGAACACGGTAAAGGTCTATCCGGGCGGGCGCTTTGTGGGGCAGCTCGACGTAACCATCGAGGAAGGCATTCAAAATGATCGGGGGGGACGCCTTCAAAAACAGTTCAAAAAGACGGTAGCTTTTACAAGCCAGAAGCCACAGGTACGGTTCGTCGGCAAAGGGGTCATCCTGCCGGATAACGAGGTCCTCAGCATACCTTTCGAGGCAATTAACGTCGACTCGGTGCAGGTGACGGCCTTTCGTATCTACGACAACAACGTAGGCCGGTTTCTACAGGCGAACAAACTGGACGGCAATTACGAACAGGGCCGTGTCGGCAGACACATGTGGCGCAAGACGATCTACTTTTCATCGGCCGACCCGGATAAGTGGAACCGCTACAGTCTCGACGCGACCCAGCTCCTCAGGGAAAACCCGGGCGGCTTATTCCGCCTTACAATATCCATCAACCGCGGGAACTCCACCTACAGTTGTACCGAAGCCGATAACCTCGTCCCGGTAGCCGGGGAGGAACCGCTCAAGAACAACGAAGACCTGTATGTAAGTGAGTCGAGCGGCTGGGACTACGCCGAGGACTACTACGGAGGCGGCCAATCTTCCATTGAGTGGCGCGACCGCAACAACCCCTGCAAGGACGCTTACTACAGGTACGCTAACGGGACAAAGGGTTCCCGGAACTTCCTGGCGTCCAACATAGGCTTGCTGGCCAAGCGCGGCCAGCGCGGCCGGATGAAAGTGGTGGCGACCGACCTGAAGAGCTCCGAGGTCATGGAGGGGGTCGAGATCTCCATCATGAACTTCCAGGACCAGATAATAGAGACCGCCATGACGGACGGGGAGGGCTTTGCCGAGGTAGAGGTCGAAGCGACGCCTTTTTACCTCGTGGCCGAAAAAGACGGCCAGAAAGGTTACCTGAAACTCAGCAAAGGCACGGCACTGCCCGTTAGCCATTTCGACGTCGGAGGCGACAGGGTCAAGTCCGGGATAAAAGGGTATATCTACGGTGAACGGGGGGTCTGGCGTCCCGGCGACAATGTCTATCTGACCTTCGTACTGCAGGACAAGAACGACGTAATACCCCAAAAGCATCCGGTGACGATGAAGCTCTATAACCCGAAGGGGCAGCTCATCCAGAGCGTTACGAACAGCTCGCCCGTCGGCGACTTCTACAGCTTTACGATGAAGACGGCCGAGGACGCGCTGACGGGAAGCTGGACGGCAAAGGCACAGCTCGGCGGCAGTACGTTCAGCAGGAAGCTCAAGATAGAGACGGTCATCCCGAACCGGCTGAAGGTGGAGCTGGACCTGGGCAGGGATACGCTTTATAAGGCTGATATGCCCGTAAAGGGTAAGGTCTTCGGCCAGTGGCTCCACGGTGCGACGGCCTCGGGGCTCAAGACGGACGTCAAGGTGCAGCTTAAGTCGGTGCCGACGAGGTTCGATCGTTACGGCGACTATATCTTCGACGACCCCGTAAGGGAGTTTCGGAGTGAGCCGCAACTGCTCTTCGAGGGGAAGCTCGACAGCGAGGGCTACGCCGCCTTTAAGAAGGAGCTGTGGCCCGCCAGAGACGCTCCGGGGGCACTCTCCGCGCGCTTTACCACCCGTGTATTCGAAGAGGGCGGCGCCTTCAGCTCTGGGCGTAAAACCTTCGCGTACTACCCGTACGAGAACTACGTGGGGGTGAAGATGGCCAAGGGCGACCGGACGCGCGGGATGCTCTTGACCGATGTCAGGCATAAGGTGTCGATAGCCACTGTGAATGCGCTCGGTGAGCCCGTTGATCTGAAACAGGTTCGGATTGAGCTCTATAAGATCAAGTGGAAGTGGTGGTGGGACAAATCAGGCGAGTCCCTGGCCCAGTATGCCTACGCCAGCCACAGTAGCGTGATACAGGAGAGTACGATCTCCACCACTAAAGGTCAGGGCAGCTGGGAGTTCGAGATCAAGTACCCCGCCTGGGGACGCTACCTTGTCCGCGCATGCGACCTCGGCGGGGAGCACTGCAGCGGTAAAGTTGTCTACATCGACTGGCCGGGCTGGGCGGGTCGCGCCCAGGAGGGCAGCGGCGCGGGCGCCAGCATCCTGAGTTTTTTCAGCGACAAGAAGGTGTATGAGGCCGGTGAGACCGCCGTCATACAGCTTCCCGAAGCCACGCAGGGGCGCGCGCTGCTCAGCATCGAGAACGGCTCCCGCGTGCTGGAGCAGCGCTGGGTGGAGTTCGAAAAAGGCAAGACGCGCCTCGAACTGCCGTTGACCCGGGAGATGAGCCCGAATATCTATGTCAGCGTAACGCTTATACAACCGCACCGTGACAAGAAAAACGACCGTCCGATCCGGCTCTACGGAGTGATCCCGATAGTGGTGCAGGACCCGGCGACCATATTGAAGCCCCTGCTCAAGGCGGCAGATGAGTGGTCACCGGAGTCCACGGTATCGGTGGAAGTAAGCGAAAAGGAAGGGCGGCGGATGACCTATACCGTGGCGCTGGTGGACGAGGGGCTCTTGGGGCTGACCGCGTTCAAGACGCCCGACCTGCATCGCAGGTTCTACAGAAAAGAGGCCCTCGGCGTTACCACCTGGGACCTCTTTGACTTCGTGGCCGGCGCTTACGGCGGGGAGCTGGAGCGCCTGCTCGCGCTTGGCGGCGACGGGGAAGCGAAAATCGACGAAGGGGACAAGGATAAGAGGCGTTTCCCGCCCGTGGTAAGGTTCCTGGGGCCGTTCCAACTCGAAGCGGGCAAGGCAAACACGCACGAGTTCGACCTGCCCCAATACGTGGGAGCGGTCCGGGTTATGGTGGTCTCAGGCGAGCAAGGCGCTTACGGTTACGCCGCCAAATCGGTTTTCGTGCGCGAGTCGTTGATGCTGCTCGCCACGCTGCCGCGGGTAATCGGTCCGGAAGAGGAGCTGGCCGTGCCGGTATCCCTGTTCGTTATGGACGACAATATAAAGGAGGTCACGCTCAAGGTCGAGCCGGACGATAAGTTCCGGATCGTCGGCAGCGACACCGTAAGTGTTAAGTTCGACAAGCCGGGCGAAAAGGTCGGTATGGTAAGGATGAAGGTGGGCGAGAAGCTCGGCAAGGGGAGGGTCGGCTTTACGGCGACGGGCGGGGGAGCTAAAGCGCGGTCCGAGATATTTATCGATATCCGCAGCGCGAACACCGCTACGGTCCGCCACTTCAGGAAGACGATACTGCCGGGCGAATCATGGGAGGAGAAGGCGGTGCCGCACGGCCTTCTTGGGACGAACGAGGTTTCGTTGGAGGTCTCGAGCGTGCCGCCTCTCGACCTGGAACGCCGTCTCAAATATCTCATCCGTTATCCCCACGGCTGCGTGGAGCAGACGACCTCCTCCGTATTCCCGCAGCTATACCTGCCTTTGTTGACGGACCTCGGGGATGAGGACAAGAAAGAGATCGAAGGGAACATAAACGCCGGCATATACCGGCTGAGAAGCTTCCAGGTAGGCAACGGCGGCTTTGTCTACTGGCCCGGAGGTTTCGGCTCCGGCGCCGGCCCCGCCTCATGGGCGACCAGCTACGTGGGCCACTTCCTCGTGGAGGCGGAAAAGCGCGGGTACTTCGTACCGCCCGACATGCTGTCGGACTGGGTCGGCTTCCAGAAGTCCATGGCGCAGTCATGGGTGGCGGGGACGGGCCGCTCGGAACTGGAGCAGGCCTACCGCCTTTATACTTTGGCGTTGGCCGGTCAGGCGGAGTTGGGTGCCATGAACCGTATGCGAGAGTCGGCGAGACTGAGCTCAACGGCCCGCTGGCAGCTGGCGGCGGCCTACCGGCTCGCGGGACTGCCGGAAGCCGCGCGGGAACTGGTCGAGGGCGAAGGTTTCAGCGTTGTCGACTATCTCACGCCCGGACCGACTTACGGCTCGAAGCTGCGCGACAAGGCCATTATACTGAACAGCCTCGTCGCTATCGGCGATTACCAGAGGGCCACAGGTGTCGTCGAGGAGATTTCCGCGGCGCTATCCGAGGAAAGGTGGCATAGCACCCAGACCGTCGCCTACTCCCTGCTGGCTATATCGAACTATATCGGAGATGGCGTCCACGACACCGCCTTCACCTTCGAGCGGAAGCTGGGTGCCGGGGAGGCGGAAAAGGTCAGTTCCGGTTCCCCGATCCATGTGAAGCGGTTTGACGACTTCCCGTCAGCCGGTGAGAGCATCATGGTTAAAAACATCTCGGACCGCCCACTCACCGCCACTATCACCATAAGGGGTGTTCCGAAAGCGGGCCGGGAGGAGGCCGTGTCGTCCGGTCTGGGTATCAAGGTTTCCTATTCCGACATGAAGGGCAGGCCCGTTAACGTGGCGGAGTTCGGTCAGGGGACCGACTTCATGGCACAGGTCCGCGTGTCCAACCACACGGACCGGAACTTCGATAATATCGCTCTTACCCATATCGTGCCGTCGGGCTGGGAGATCCACAATACGCGCATGGACGGAGGTGAAGAGGGCGGCGGTACGGAAGTAGATTATCAGGATATCCGGGACGATAGGATCTATACGTACTTCGGGCTCAAGGCGGGCGAGTCGAAAGAGATAAAGGCGGTCTTTAATGCCGCGTATCTCGGGAAGTACTACCTGCCGGGCATATCGGTAGAGGCCATGTACGACGCGTTAAAGCACGCGCGCACCAAGGGACAGTGGGTGACGGTCATAAAATCCGGGAAGTAGCCCTGCGGCTGCTGACGCGGCGCCGGCAGGTCGTTATTGCCGCCGCCGCGATTGCCGGTATCGCCTTCTGGCGGTGCCTGCCCGAGCCGCTCTTCGACGAGCCGTCGTCTTCGGTACTGGTAAGCCGCAGCGGCGAGCTCCTCGGCGCGAAGATCGCCGGTGACGGGCAATGGCGTTTCTCCGGGCTTGAGCGCGTACCCGGCAAGTTCAAGACGGCGATAGTACAGTTCGAAGACAAGCGTTTTTTCCATCATCCGGGAGTCGACCCGTTGGCGCTTGTGCGCTCGCTGTATCTCAACCTCTCCGAGGGCAGGGTGGTGAGCGGGGGCAGCACCCTCAGCATGCAGGCCGTTCGCCTGTCTCGAAAGAACCCCGAACGCAGTTATACGGAAAAGCTCGTTGAGATGGTGCTCGCCCTGCGGCTCGAGCTCCGGTACGACAAGGACGAAGTCCTGGCGTTATATGCGAACCACGCCCCGTTCGGCGGAAACGTGGTGGGGCTTGAGGCGGCGGCATGGCGCTACTTCGGGCGTAGCCCCGAGGAGCTCTCCTGGGCGGAGGCCTCTACGCTGGCCGTGCTCCCCAACAGTCCCTCGCTGATCCATCCGGGGCGCAACCGCGAGCAGCTTAAAGAGAAGCGTGACCGTTTGCTGGGGGTACTGCATAAGCGAGGGGTCATCGACGGGATGCAGCTTAAACTCGCGCGGCTTGAGCCGCTGCCCGGAAAACCCGTTCCGCTGCCGCGTATTGCGCCCCACCTTTTGGAGACGTTACTGGCAAACAACAACGGGCTGGCGTATCGTTTCGAGAGCACCGTCGACAAACCGCTCCAGCTCGCCCTGAGCGGAATCGTACAAAGCCACTCGAGGTCGCTCGACCTTCGGGGGATAGGTAACGCGGCCGCGCTTGTCTTGGACAACCGGAACTTCGAGGTGCTGGCATATGTCGGTAACAGCGCCTTGTCCACGGACCCGGCTTCCGGCCATGCCGTCGATATCATCCGCAGGCCGCGCTCTACGGGAAGTATTCTCAAGCCGTTGCTCTTCGCGGCGATGATAGACGCCGGAGAGATACTGCCCAAGACCCTGGTGCCCGACCTCCCGACCCAGTACGCCGGCTACATGCCGGAGAATTACGACCGCACCTACCGCGGCGCCGTGCCGGCTCAAGAGGCGCTGGCACGCTCCCTGAACGTTCCGGCGATACGCATGCTCAAACGCCACGGGGTCAATCGTTTTTATGATTACCTGGAACAGATGGGCATGAGCACACTTCACCGGCGCCCGGCGGATTACGGCCTTACGCTCATACTCGGCGGCGCGGAAGGCACGCTATGGGACCTGGTCGGCATATACGCCAACATGGCGAATATCGCAAAGCGCGCCACGGTAACGAGCCGTACCACCTATAGCAACCCGAAGCTTTTGTGGACGGAGAGCATCGAGTCGGACCGCGTTGTAGAGCTAACGCCTGCCGGCGCCTGGTTGACGCTCAATGCCCTGCAGGAAGTGACACGCCCCTACGAGGAAACCCACTGGAAGAACTTTTCAAGCAGCCGGAAGATCGCGTGGAAGACGGGCACCAGTTACGGGCTTCGCGACGGCTGGGCCATAGGCAGCACCAGCCGCCATACGGTCGGAGTGTGGGTCGGTAACGCAAGCGGTGAGGGTCGCCCGGACTTAACCGGTCTATCGAGCGCCGCGCCGCTTTTATTCGATATCTTCAACCGGCTGGAGCCCTCCCCATGGTTCTCTCCCCCCTACGCTTCACTGAAAGAGGTCCTGGTCTGCAAGGACGACGGGTATCTTGCAGGTGGAGGTTGTGAGACGGAAGTCCAACTGGCCCCGATAGACAGTCACTTCGAACGGATGAGCCCTTATCACCGGCTGGTGCACATGGATAAGGACGCCACATGGCGTGTTCATGGTATATGCGAATCCGTCTCCGATATGGAGCACCGGTCCTGGTTTGTCCTCCCTCCGGGCCAGGAGTTTTATTACCGCAGGCAGCATCCCGAGTACAGGACGCTGCCGCCTTACCGAAAAGACTGCCAGGAGTTCGTGGCTGCAAGCGGAAAGAGGGCCCCTATCGGGTTTCTCTACCCGAACGTGGGAACCCGGCTGTACATTCCAACCGACCTTGCCGAAAAAAAGGGCAAAACCGTTTTCGAAGCGGTCCATCGCGACCGAGGCGCCACCTTGTATTGGCACCTGGATGACCTGTACCTGGGCTCTACGCGGACCTTCCATCAAATGGCATTCGATATCCGCCCGGGTATACACCGCATTACGGTGGTCGATAAGGAAGGTAATCGGTTAAGCCGGAAGTTCGAGGTCCTGGGAAAGGAGCAAGCGGTCAACTGAGTTGCTCGACCCGCTACCCCGGACTATGTCCCGACGTTCTTTTGTTATAAAGGGGGTTTTCAGGCTATCTCGACAAGTTCTATCCGGAAGGTCAGGTCCTTACCCGCGAGCGGGTGGTTCGCGTCCAGCGTCACGTTCGTTTCGTTCACTTCGGTTATTGTAACTACGGTTGTCTTCCCTTCCTCCTGGTGGAGTTCAAGCTGCCGGCCGACCTCGGGTTTGAGGTCGTCGGGGAGATGCTCTTTCCCGACCACTACCACCAGGTCCTCCACGTACGGGCCGTATGCCTCGGCCGCGGGGATCTTTTCCGTCTTGGTTTCAGTGGGGCTCATCCCGGTTACGGCCGTTTCGAAGCCGGGTATTACCATCCCCTCGCCAAGGGTGAATTGCAGGGGAACGCGCCCCTCCGACGAGTCGAAGACCGTGCCGTCCTCCAGGGTGCCCGTGTAATGGATCATTACCGTATCGCCGATTTTTGCCGGTGACATTTTATCCTCTCCTCTTCAGTCCCGTCACGTGCCCAGCATGTACTTTACGACGTCCTCGGCCGAGTAGGACGCAGCGCCGTTCTTCAAGAAGCGGGTTACGTTTTTGATGTCATCTCCCATGGTCACAAGGGGTTTTTCCTCGTAGCCGTCCTTCCAGCTCTGGGGGAGTCCTATATTGGACAGAAGGCCGTTACACAGGCACTTGCGGCCTTCGGTGTCCTCGGCCTTGCCGCCTTTTTTTACGTATACTTCCACCGGTTCTGCCTGGCAGCGGTACCCGATCGAGCCGTCCTCTTTCTTGTAGAGGTGTCTCAGGTAGCCTATGTCGCAGACCCTCCGCCTCTCGCTATAGACCTCCTTCTCGGAGTTGCTTCCCGCAAGCTTTGCGACCTTGAAGGGAAATCCCGTTGGGGATGCCTTGGGGTCGGTGAAAACGCAGACTTCACCAGCGACGGTTTTTTCTATTAGCTCGCTTTTTATCTCTTCGGTCAGGCCGGACTCCCTGCAGAGGGCAAAGACCGTACCCATCTGGATACCGCTTGCGCCGAGACTCAGGGCCTCTTTTAGTTTTTCCGGAGTCCCGAAGGAGCCCGCGAGCCAGAAGGGCAGGCCGAGCGCCTTTATGGTTTCGAGGTCCACCTCGTCCTTGGGGCCGTAGACCGGCTGGCCGCCGCCGTTCAGCGTCAACGGACCCCTCGGAAGCGCGTTATGTCCTCCGGCCGAGGGCCCCTCGATGACGAAGCCGTCGACCTTTCCGGTGGATTTTTTTACCAGCGTACGCGCGAGGGTGGAGGATGCGATTATCGCAAGGAAGAGCGGGCGCTTGAGTCCGGGAAGCTCCCTGCCCGTGAACCCCCGTGGGTCGAAGTGCATCCTGAAGCTGTCGTCCCCCGTCGCGCCCGACACGTCGAGCGACATGGAGACCTCCTCGTGGCCGGACAGCTTGTCGAGTATGCCCGGTATCTCCCTCGGGATGCCCGCGCCCATAAGGACATAGTCAACCCCTGCGAGCATGGCGCCGTAGAGGGAGGCGAGGTTGGGCATCTGTATCTTTTCCAGGAAGTTGATGCCGATAAGGCCGTCGTGGCCTTCCTTTGCGAGCAAGACCTCGACGAAGTTGGCGAGGACGGTAAGTTCCACAAGACCCGCGGGCGGGTCCACGGAGAAGGAGGTGTGGGCTTTAAAGGGTTTTCCTTCCGCCTTGCCGCCCGGGACGAAGTGGGTCTTCAGGACCCTTTCGGCCACCTCCGGGACGGGGAAGCGCTCGATCGCCCGGAGCATGTGTCCGCCGGGGTCTCCAATCTGCAGGCGGCGAGAGAAGATGACGTCCAGCGCCGTGCCGGAGACCACTCCGAGCTGGCCCGTCTTCGCTACGGCGTCGGCAAGCAGCCAGTTTGAAACCCCGGCCCCCATGCCGCCCTGGATGATTGAAGGCAGGGTCATATGATACACCAGACGGCCACTATTTTCTTTTGTGATATCAATAGAGTACCTAAAGAGCAGCTGAGAGCGTTATAGTATCCGGGGCCATCCACGTACGCGGAGTGGAGCCTATGCCTATTGCCAGCGTAATATACAACATTTCTCCGGAATCTACAACAAAAAAGGGGTTAAGGCGCCTTCATGGTCGAGGAGGTCCGCTTGCGGCAGGGTTTTCCCTTCCCCCCCCTTCCCCCCCCTTCCC
>JAZGJJ010000139.1 GCA_036482575.1 Thermodesulfobacteriota bacterium | reverse complement strand
GCTTTACCATGATGGCGCTCTGGGCCTTCGCGAGGTACCGCGGGGGGAAGGCACGCTACCTCGTCCTCTCGTCGTTCTTCCTGGTCGTTGCCTCCACCTTCAAGACGGTGGTCGTCTTCCCGTTCGCGGCCTTTTTCTTCTATCTCCTCATCTTCCCCTTCACGGAGGGGGAGGGGAAGATGACCGATAGGGCCGCCCGACTAAGGAGGCTCGCGCTCTTCCTCCTCCCCGGCTTTGTCGTATGGGGCGGCGTCTTCGGGTACTTCGCCCTCAAGGGTACGTTTCCGGAGTTCTGGGAGGCCGTCTTCGTATACAACCGTTACTATGCGGAAAGTGTCGGGGGGAACGTGTGGGATCTCCTGGCCGACCCCGAGAACCTTTTACTCAAGCCCCTTAAGGGGGTCTGGCCCCTGGTGCTGCTGTCGGCCGTGTGGCTGCCGTTAAGCCGGGTAGCGTACGGGCCGCTTCGGCGTTCGTTCTTCATCCTGCTCGTCCTGGGTACCTTTATAGCGGTGGCCGGCCCGGGCCAGTTCTTTGCCCATTACTATCAACTGTTACTCCCTCCCCTGGTAGTGATGTCCGCCCTGTTTTTCTTTGAATTCGACCTGGCCGGCTATATAGCGAGAAAGGAGTTTCCCTTGAGGGCGTGGCTCGTTACGCTCATATTCTTGCTTACAGTGACTTGTTTTGTCCGTAACCAGGCGGCCTACCTGAGGATGAGCCCGGAGGAGATCTCGGCCAGGAAGTACGGACACACGGGGGGCTTTATCAGGCCGCGCAGGCTGGCCAACTACATAAAGAAGGTAACCCGCCCATGCGACACCATATACGAGTGGGGGGCCGAGACGGGGCTCTACTATTACAGCAAGAGAAAAGCGGCGTCCGGGATATTCTTTATCTACCCGTTACTGGTCGGGCCGGAGGAAGAAAGGCTCCGGAAGGCGGACAGGCTGTTAGACGACCTGACGGCTTCACCCCCTACCCTGTTTGTCTGGAGCAAGCGCTACGCGGAGCTCAGGGAGAGAGGGATTTACGACTTTGTCAGGGAGCGCTACGACTTGGTCAACAGATACAGGGGGTACGACGTCTACCGCCGTAAGGACACGGCGACCCCGGAAGGGGATGGTGGGGACGGCGGATGCTGAGGAAGGACCGCCCGGAACGGACGGTTGAGGGAGTTCCCCCAACCTCTTCTTGCAACCCCCCCCGTGCCATTGGTATTGACTATCGAACCACTAAAAATGTATAATTAAAGCTTAAACCGCCGAATGTGTCCCGCTGCGGCTATGCTGGCCATGGTGGGGGGGCTGGGCGGGTAGGAGGACGATACCCATGTCGGCCTTAACGACTACCACCGCGATACACACCCTGGACAACCGGGTGCTCTTCCCCGCCGGGGCAGTAATATCCCCCGAGACGCTGGAACCCCTCATATCGTCCCACGCATCCGTCTCATATGACAGCCTCTCGCTCTTGCGGTACGGCTCGGTGAGGGAGGATCTGGCGGACTTTCTGAACGCCCCCCATTACAGGATGATATTCTCCGGCGAGGAACGCACCGCCGCCGTCTTTAACGACCTGGAGAGAGTCCGGCTTATCAGTCCTCTCATGGATGTGCTGGACTACTTCAAGGCCAACGACTTTTACACCTATCGCCACTTTCTCGCGGCGTTTGCCCTCTCCTCGCTCATGGCGCATGAGTTGGTGCCCGACCACGCGGAGAGGAACGGCCTGGTTTTAACCGGGCCTATCCACGACGTCGGCAAGATCTGCATGCCACTGCACGTCTTGAAGAAGGCCGCCCCCCTGACCCGGGAGGAGAGGGAAATCCTGACCGGCCACACGACGGCGGGATATGCCCTGCTCGGCTACTACCTCCGGGACAGCCAAAGCCTTTCTTCGGTAATAGCCAGGGACCATCACGAGAGGATTGACGGCTCGGGGCGTCCCCGCGGCATCCGGCTTGAAGACCTCCTTGTGGAGATCGTCGCCGCAAGCGACGTCTACGACGCCCTTCTCTCCCCGAGACCTTACCGGCCCAGCCCCTACGACAACCGGACGGCGCTGGAGGTGATTACGGAGATGGCGGAGGGGGGACAGCTCGGCTGGGACGTGGTCAAAACACTCGTGGCCCTGAACCGCAAAGACAAGCCCCGTTACGATGAGGTCTCTATCCCGTCCGATAAAAGGGGGGTAGCGCCCGCGGACAACCAGTACGGCAAGACCGCCGAAGACGAAACCCCCGAAGACGAAACGAGTGCTAAGAAGTAACGCGCGCGTCCGTCCGTTGTCGGTTTTTCGCCCGTCACCGACAACCGGTAACTGAAGACCGGTACTGTCTCTTATCCCGCCCCCCTTTTTTTGTTATGGAAAACAAGCCCGGCTTGCGGTATCTTTTAAGCCTATATGAGATCTGGTGAAAAAAGCGGCGCCCTTTTGCATGCCCTGATACTCCTGGCCGTGGGGGCGGCCATGGTCAGCGTGAGCTGGCTCAAGTGGCCGGACATCCTGATAGACTTCGGCAGGGAGGTATACGTCCCCTGGCAGCTTGCCGAGGGCAAGGTGCTCTACCGCGACATCTTTTACTTCAACGGTCCGTTCTCTCCGTATCTGAACTCCCTTCTGTTCCGCCTCTTCGGCGAGTCCATCCTTATCATAGAAGCCTTCAATATCCTGGCGATAGCCGGTATTACATACCTTATATACAGGCTCTTTTCCGAAAAGGAAGGGGATTCCTCAGCCCTTCTCGTATGCATCTGCTTCCTGACCGTCTTTGCCTTTTCCCAGTATGGGAGGGTCGGAAATTCCAACTTCGTCACGCCCTACTCCAACGAGATAACCCACGGGATGCTCGTTTCGCTTCTGAGTATATGGTTTTTCCGGTTGTACTTGAAGGAGAGAGGGTGCGTGTGGCTCGCATTAGTGGGCTTTTGCCTCGGACTCCTATTCGTTACGAAAATCGAGATTTTCCTGGCTGCGTTCACTGCCGTCTCATCCGGGCTTCTTCTCGTGTTGTGGTATGAACGGCCGGGAGGCCGTGAAGCGCTTAAGGAAATCTCCGTGATGGGGTTTGCGTTTATCCTTCCGGCCGGGGCGTTCCTCGCATATCTAAGTTTGTATATGCGGCCGGAGGAGGCCCTAAGGGGTATTTTCGGTCCATGGGTGATGCTGGCTACTACCGACGTGGGTTCGACCCAGTTTTATCGTACAGTCAGGGGCACCGACCGGATATTGTTCAATCTGAAACAGATGATGAGCGTTGCGGCGTTGTACTTCGGATGGTTTTCGCTCATCGCGGCTGTCAACCACATGCTTGGTAAAATCGGCGGCCCATTCAGAAGGCGTGGGTTGCTGATCTCCTTTGCGGTCACGATGCTGTTGCTTGTCGGGTTTTCCAGTGCGGTTCCGTGGCTGAAAATCCTGAGGCCCCTCCCTATCGTAACGGCGATTATAGGCGTGGTACTTCTTGCGCGGTTGGTCCGTGGCCGCGAAAGCGGCGAGGCACGGGAGCGGGACATAATGAGGTTTGTCATTGCCGTGTTTTCGTTTATGCTGCTCCTGAAGGTATTGTTGAATATCGACATAAGATTTTACGGCTTCGCACTCGCAATGCCGGCCGCGCTTTTGACGGTGAAGGCGCTTGTCGCCTGGGTGCCCTCTTACCTCAACAGGGTGTCGGGCTATAGCGTCTTTTTCCGGTGGGCCGCGCTGACGACCATAGCGGTAATGGTCGTGTGGCATCTGACCTACAGTGTAAGCCTGTATAGGCTGAAAGGCTTCGCCATGGGAAGCGGGGGAGATACCGTGGTCGGCTATAACTATAAGGCCGATCTTAAAGGGACCCACGACGCGCTCGTGGCAGACGTGCTTGAGGAGATAGAGAAGATCATGGGCCCCGAGGATAGTTTTGTCGCCCTGCCCGAAGGGCTTATGCTTAATTACCTGTCGAGGCGGCTGAGCCCGACCGGGTTTCTCACCTTCGTCCCGGCGAACTTCGTGATGTTCGGTGAGGAGAGGATGCTCGCGGCATTTGAGGAACGCCCCCCCGACTATGTGCTCATGGTCCACAGGGACACCTCAGAATACGGCTATGAGTTTTTCGGCCGGGACTACGGGCTTAAGCTGTACTCGTGGGCTACCGACAACTACGAGCCGGTATCGCAGATAGGCGCTACACCCTTTCAGGGAAAAGATTTCGGGGTCCTCATAATGAGACGTGCCGGGGAGCGAGGACGACTTAACGACGGCAACTTTCATGAGTGAGAGTGAAAGGCAGTCCTAAAATATTTAATTTTGTAAGCGTCGCTATTCTTGCGGCCGTGGGGCTGGCGATGGCATCCATGAGTTGGCTCAAGTGGTCGGACATCCTGATCGACTTCGGCAGGGAGGTGTACGTCCCCTGGCAGCTTGCCGAGGGCAAGGTGCTCTACCGCGACATTTTCTACTTTAACGGCCCGCTTTCTCCCTACCTGAACTCCCTCCTCTTTCGTCTCTTCGGCGAGTCCATATTTGTGCTCGAAGCCTTTAATATTCTGGTAATAGCCGCTACTACTTTTCTTATATATAAGCTCTTCAAAGAAGAGGGCGACGGGCTCTCCACGCTTTTCGTATGCGCCGCCTTCCTAACGCTTTTTGCTTTTCCCCAGTACATGCCGTATGGAAACTACAACTTCGTAGCGCCATATTCCCATGAGCTGACCCACGGCATCTTTATTTCTCTCCTGGGTCTGTACCTTCTCAGGCTCTACGTGGAAGAGAGGAGGTATCTCTGGCTCGCCTCAATGGGGTTCTGTGCGGGTCTTGCACTCCTTACAAAGGTAGAGGTTTACTTTTCGTTCTTAACGGCCGTGGTCCTGGGACTTTTCCTTGCGTTTCGGGCCGAGAGGCCGGGATGGTCCGGGATATTAAAGAGGGTTTCCATTTTCGGGTTTGCCGCCATACTCCCCGTTGCCGCATTCCTTGCTTACCTGAGCCTGCATATGGAGGTGAGGGAGGCGCTAAGGGGCATCTTCGGCTCGTGGTTCATTTTGGGCACGACCGATGTCGGTTCAACCCTGTTTTATCGGGTGATTATGGGTGTGGAAAGGCCTTGGTTCAACCTCGGGCGTATGCTGACCGTATTCTCGTGGTATGCGGCGTGGTTCGTCGTAGTTGCCGTCGTGAACCACGCGTTCGGCAAGACCGGCTTCCTTAGAAAGCACGCTGGTCTCGTCGCCTGTCTGGTATCGGTCCTTGTTTTTTTCCGCTTTCACGAGTGGGTACCATGGCCTGAGATTTTCAGGCCTCTGCCCCTTATAATGTTGCTGTTCGGCGCGGCTATTTTCGTGCTCTTCGTTCGCAGCCGTAACGGCCATGAAGCGCCCGGACGGTCCATACCCGTGTTAGCCCTGACAGTGTTTTCGTTCATGATGCTTTTAAAGATACTGCTGGCCGTCCACATCGTTCACTACGGTTTCGCTCTGGCTATGCCGGCGACCCTGGTGTTTATAAAGGCGCTACTCTCATGGGCGCCATCGCTGCTTACGAGGCTCTCCGGCCACTGTTCTTTCTACCGCATGGCCGTGCTTACGACCATCATGTTAACGGTCGGATGGCATGCGGGGGTTTCCTGGGGCTTCTACAAACTGAGGAGCTTTGCCGTCGGGAGTGGTTGGGATACGGTGGTTACCTACGGGCCGGGAGTGACTTCTCGGGGGCTGCACCTGAAGGCGGCGCTGGAGGAGATCGAGAAGATCATGGCCCCCAGGGAGAGTTTCGTCGCCCTGCCCGAAGGCGTGATACTCAACTACCTGTCGAGGCGGCCGAACCCTACCGGCTTCGTCAATTTTCTTCCGCCGGATGTCATTATGTTCGGCGAGGAGAGGATGCTCGCGGTATTTGAGGAAGCCCCCCCCGACTATGTGCTCCTGGTCAGCAGGCCCACCCCCGAATACGGCTATGAGTTTTTCGGCCGGGACTACGGGCTTAAGCTGTACTCGTGGGCTACCGACAACTACGAGCCGGTATCGCAGATAGGCGCGGCACCTTTCCAGGGGGACGACTTCGGGGTGGTTATAATGAAGCGCGTCGATGGTTAAAAATACGCATATATGCGCGGGGTTGACAGCAGACTTCGCCCGGACTATATTGGGTGGACGATGAGAGGCAGAACAACTTTAATCCCTTCGATCGCCGACGTCCTTTTCATTACCGTCTTTATCCGGCTTCTCCTGTCCGGGTCCGACCTTCTCTCGGACAGCGATACGGGACTGCACATCCGCGCCGGGCGCTTTATATTGGACGCCATGACGGTGCCGGTCCACGAGCCGTTCACCTTCCTCTCCCCCCCCCTTACGTTCCCCTCCCATGAGTGGCTCTCGGAAGTGGTGATGGCCTGGTTGTATGCGGGGTTCGGGCTTGAAGGCGTGGTCTTCTTCTCCTGTTTCGTCCTTGCCGCGACCGTTTACCTGTTTTTTAAGATGCTCAGGGCGGACGACGGCAACATAATCCTGGCAGCCGTCATCCTGGTCCTTGCCGTAGCCTCTTCATGGACCCACTGGCTGGCCCGGCCGCATATATTCTCGATTTTTTTCCTGGTCGTGTGGTATTACCTCCTCGATGACTACCAGTACCGCGCCACGAACCGGCTCTACTTCCTCCCCCCGCTCATGCTCCTCTGGGTCAACCTGCACGCCGCCTTCGTCCTCGGCTTCGCGCTCACCGGGCTTTACCTCTTTGGAAACATCGTGAGGGCCCGGGGTTCCGGGGGCGCGGAGAAGGAGATATTCCGGGGGAAGGTCCGGGCGCTGGCATTGGTAATGGGCGCATGCATCGCCGCATCCCTGGTAAGCCCCGGCGGCTACCACGCCCTGCTGTTCCCCCTCAAGCTGGGGTTGAGCAAGGTGATGACGGGCCATATCGGCGAGTACCTGTCGCCGGACTTCCATAAACCCAGCTTCGCGGCGTTCGAGTACATGCTTCTTCTCATGATAGCGGTCTTCGCGTTCTCGAAGAGGTCGCTTAACGTTATGGAGCTCCTGCTCGTGATGCTCTTCACTCCCATGGCCCTCTATTCGTCAAGGCATATCCCCTTTTTCGCCGTCGCAGCGGCGCCGATTCTTCTAAGGCATGCCGACGCGATACTTGACCGGTTGGAGGGGAGGTTCGCGGAGTTCTTAAAGGAGGGGGCCCGGAGGTTCGCCTCCATGGGTGTCTCTTCCCGCGGAAGTTTTTGGCCCGCCGCGGTCGTCTTGGCGGCCCTGGCGTTCCTCGCGGCGGGAAAGATGGACTACGACTTCGACGAAGAGAAAAAACCCGTGGAGGCGGTCGAATTCCTGAAGAAGGAAAAAATTCCCGGCAACATGTTCAACAACGACGAGTTCGGCGACTACATGGTCTACGCGGCATGGCCCGAGTACAGGGTCTTCATGAACGGCTCCTACGACGCCGACAAGAGGTACTATACGAGGATGGAGGACTACTCCAAGGTGTTCCGGATAAAGCCGCAGATGGACGGCGTTATCGAAAAGTACGATATAAGCTGGGTGATATTCAACTCGGGCTCTTCGCTCTCCAACTTCCTCCTTCAAAGGGAGGACTGGTTGCTCATATACTCCGACGGGGTCGCGGATATATTCCTGAAGGACACGCCGGAGAACGAGCGCCTGATAGAGAAGTACAGAGACGTAAAGCCGGTGGTCAAGGAAGAAGAGGACGGGGCACCATGAGGCCTGTCCTGAGCGAAGTCGAAGGGGTGTTTCAATTTCAGGATGACCGTTAGTAATTGCGGATTGGGGATTGCAGACTGCGGATTGGTTACTTTTAAATCTTTGTTCCGCAATCCGAAATCGAAATTGCCGTGCGGCAGCACCGTGATGGCTGATAAGAATCTTAAGATAGAGCTCGAAAGGCTTTACCGTACCTACGATCGCACTTTTCTCGACTCTGACCCCCTGGGGCTCGTCCACGGGTTCAGGGCCGGGCGCGACCTGGAGGTCGCCGGGCTTATAGCCTCCTCCCTCGCATACGGCCGGGTGGAGGGGATAAGGAGGAGCATCGAGCGTGTGTTCGAGCTCATGGGCGGGGAGCCGTATCGTTTCACCATGGCCTTCCGGCCCCAAGGGAAGGGAAAAAAGATTTTTTCCGATTCCCGCTTTGTCCACCGCTTCACGCGCGCCGAGGACGTAGCCTGCCTCATATACTTCGCCAGGCAGATGATAGAGGAGGGGGGC
>JAZGJJ010000138.1 GCA_036482575.1 Thermodesulfobacteriota bacterium | reverse complement strand
CGCCGCGGCCTCGGAAGGCTCGCCGCTCGGCAAAGACGTCCTCGGCCAGATAGTCAAAAACTTCGAGCTGGCCGCCGCTGAAAACGTTCCCATGTGCCAGGATACCGGGGTTGCCGTATTCTTCGTTGACGTGGGCCGGGAGCTAACTATAGACGGCCCGCTCTATGAGGCCATAGACGAGGGGGTAAGGCAGGGCTACGAAGAGGGTTACCTGAGGAAGTCCGTCTGCGACCCGTTTTCGAGGAAGAACACGGGCGACAATACCCCGGCCGTCGTGCACACGACCGTTACCGACGGGGACAGGTTAACGATACGCTTCGCACCCAAGGGGGCGGGAAGCGAGAACATGAGCAGGCTTAAGATGCTCAGGGCTACCTCTGGGGTCGAGGGTATAAAGGAGTTCGTGGTTGAGACGATAAGGGAGGCGGGCGGGAACCCGTGCCCTCCCATAATCGTGGGTGTGGGGATCGGCGGGAACTTCGAGGTCTCTGCGATACTGGCCAAGAAGGCGCTCTTGAGGAAGATCGGGTCCCCCGGCAAGGATAAAGAGCATGCTGTACTCGAAGGGGAGCTGCTTCGGGAGATAAATTCGCTTGGCATAGGTCCCATGGGTTTCGGAGGCACCACCACCGCCCTCGCTGTCCATATAGAGTCCGTCCCCTGCCATATAGCGAGCCTTCCCGTGGCCGTTAATATCCAGTGCCACGCCGCCAGGCACAAGGAAGTGATAATATAAGTTATCGGTTTCCGGTTGCCGGGTATCAGTTAAAGGCAAAAAAACCGGAACCTGATACCCGATAACGGATAACTGGTAACCATTCATGCCCGAGCCGATAAGGATAACGCCCCCGCTTACGGACGAAGACGTCGAAAAGCTCCGTGCCGGGGACAGGGTGCTCGTAACCGGGACCCTCTATACCGCGAGGGACGCGGCACACAAGAGACTCGTGGAGCTCATGGATAAGGGGGGTGAGCTTCCCTTTGACCCGAAGGGGCAGATTATATACTATGTAGGCCCCACCCCCCCGAAGCCGGGGCAGGTGATAGGCTCGGCCGGGCCGACGACGAGCGGCAGGATGGACCCGTTCACCCCGAAACTCCTCGCGCTCGGGCTCAAGGCCACCATAGGCAAGGGACTGAGGAGCCCGGAGGTCATAGAGGCCATGAAGGAGCACAAGGCCGTCTACATGGCGGCGGTCGGCGGGGCGGCCGCGCTCATAGCCGGGAGCATAAAGAAGGCCGAGGTCATAGCCTACGAAGACCTCGGTCCGGAGGCGATAAGGAAGTTGGAGGTCGAGGAGTTCCCGGCCATAGTGGTTAACGACATGCACGGAGGGGACCTCTTTAAGCAGGGGGTCGAAAAGTATAAAAAGGTCGGCACATGAAGATGAAGCTCGAAAAAAAGGAGATCAAGAGCGAGGCCATGCAACAGCTCGAGCGCATGACCGGCGAGGAAGTCCGGGACTGCTACCAGTGCGGGAACTGCTCGGGGGGGTGTCCGGTGTCGTTCGAGATGGAGATCGCGCCGAGCCAGGTGATAAGGTTCCTGCAGCTCGGGAAACTCGAAGAGGTGATGAGGGCCAACACGATGTGGGTCTGCGTGGGGTGCCTGCAGTGCTATTCGCGCTGCCCGAAGAGCGTCAGCGCGGCAAAGCTCCTCGAGGGGCTCAGGCAGATGGTCCTGAGGAAGGGCGAGAACCACAAGGAGATAGAGGATCTGCCGTTCCCGTTCCTTAAGAACGCGCCGCAGCAGGCTATCGTCTCGGGCTTCCGTAAATTCGTAAGCTGAGGGGGCATGCTTCTAAACGCCCATCTGCGTTGTCAGGACTTCGTGATCGAATCCTCACATACTGAAAGTATGCTGCGGTTCAATCCCTCGTCCTTCCTAGCATCTGGACATTTTTAAGCATGCCCTGGACATAAACGGCATATTATTTACAAACAAATGGAACCAATGAAAATACCATACTATCCGGGCTGTACCCTGAGCACCACGGCCAAGCCTTTCGACACGTCGGCCAGGGCGGCGGCCGTGGCCCTCGGCTTCGAGATGGAAGAGTTGAAGCAGTGGAACTGCTGCGGCGCGGGTTTCCCGCTGACCCCGGATAACATAATCGGCCTTACCGCCCCGACCAAGGTCCTTGCCAACGCCAGGAAGGAAGGGGACACGGTAACCACCCTCTGCAGCGTCTGCTATAACGTGCTTAAGCGCACCAACAAGGTCGTAAGGGACGACAAGGAAAAGCGCAGGATCATAACCGACTTCATCGAAGAGGAGTACGACGGCAGCCTCGACGTGCTGCACTTCTTCGAGGTCTTAAGAGACAAGGTCGGCTTCGATAAGGTAAAGGCGGCGGTGAAGAGGCCGCTTACGGGGATAAAGGCCGGGGCCTATTACGGGTGCATGCTCTTAAGGCCTTTCGAGGACATGGGGATAGACAACTGCGAGGCCCCGACGGTGTTCGAGGACCTTCTGGAGGCCATCGGCTGCGAGCCGGTGGATTTCCCGGATAAGATCGAATGCTGCGGCGCGCACATGGCCATGGGCAGGGAAGACATAGTGGAAAAGCTTTCGGGGAACGTCATGCAGTCGGCCGTGGGACGCGGCGCGGAGGTGATAGTCACAAGCTGCCCGCTCTGCCAGTATAACCTCGAGAAGAGCCAGCCGGCCATGGCGGCCGGGACCGCCGGCTACAGACCGGTCCCCATCGTCTACTTCACCCAGCTTCTCGGCTATGCCCTCGGCCAGGACGAGACAACGCTCGGCTTCGAGAGCAACGCCATGGACGTAAGGCCGCTCCTGAAGGAGAAGGGGGTCTGAAATGCCGAGGATAGGCGTATTCGTCTGCCAGTGCGGCAACAACATAGAGAGTACCGTGGAGACCAAGGAAGTCGCCGAGGAGATGGAAAAACTCCCCGGCGTGGTCTACACCTGCAGCTACAAGTTCATGTGCTCCTCCCCGGGGCAGGATATGTTCAAGAAGGCGATAGAGGAAAACAACCTCGACGGCGTGGTGGTCTCGGCCTGCTCCCCGCACATGCACGAGAAGACCTTCAGGAAGGCCTCGGAAAAGGCCGGGATTAACCCCTACAAGTGCGAGATAGCCAACATACGCGAGCAGTGCTCCTGGGTCCATCCCGATAAGACGAAGGCGGTCGGGACCGCCAAGAGCGTCGACCTTACCAGGATGGTCATCGAGAGGCTCAAGAAGAACCGGCCGCTTAAGACCATAAACATCCCCGTCAACAAGAGGGCGCTCGTCATAGGCGGCGGCATCGCCGGCATACAGGCCGCGCTCGACATAGCCGAAGGGGGCAGGGAGGTCATCCTCGTCGAGCGGGAGCCCTCAATAGGCGGCAACATGGCGAAGCTCTCCGAGACCTTCCCGACGATGGACTGCTCCCAGTGCATCCTCACCCCGAAGATGGTCGAGGCCGAGCTCCACGACAACATAAAGATATATACCTACTCCGAGGTCGAGAAGGTCGACGGCTATATAGGAAACTTTTCCGTCCGCATAAGACGCAAGGCCAAGTACGTGGACGAGGAGAAATGTACCGGGTGCGGCGCGTGCTGGGAGAAGTGCCCGTTCAAGTCGGACAGCGAGTTCGAGATGGGCCTCAACAAGCGGAAGGTCATCTACACGCCGTTCCCGCAGGCCGTGCCGAACGTCCCCGTGATAGACGCGCCGAACTGTCCGAAGATACAGAAGGACAAGTGCGGGCTTTGCGCCAAGGTCTGCGGCCCCCAGTGCATAGACTTCGAACAGGAAGACAAAATATTGACCGAAGAGGTCGGCGCCATAGTGGTCGCCACCGGATACCAGCTCATGCCGAACGAGCGCTTCGGCGAGTACGGCTACGGAAGGATAAAGGACGTTATAAGCGGGATGCAGTTCGAGAGGCTCGCTTCCGCTTCCGGCCCCACGGGCGGGAAGATACAGAGGCCCTCGGACGGCAAGGAGCCCGGGAGCGTCGTCTTCATCCAGTGCGTCGGCTCCAGGGACGAGGCAAAGGGGGTCAGCTACTGCTCGAAGGTCTGCTGCATGTACACGGCCAAGCACACCATGCTCTACCGCCACAAGGTCCACGACGGGCAGGCCTACGTCTTCTACATGGACATACGCTCCGGCGGTAAGCGCTACGAGGAGTTCGTAAGGAGGGCCATAGAGCACGACGACGCCATGTACCTCCGGGGCCGCGTCTCAAGGGTCTACGAGAGGGACGGGAAGATAATCGTGCAGGGGGCCGACACCCTGAGCGCCTCGCAGGTGGAGATAGAGGCCGACATGGTGGTGCTCGCCACGGCCATAGTGTCGAGGACAAGTGCCGCCACGGTGGCCAAGACACTCGGCATAGCCTACGACAAGCACGGCTTCTATAACGAGTACCACCCTAAGATGAAGCCCGTGGAGACCGTTACCGCCGGCATCTTCCTCGCCGGCACGTGCATGGGGCCCATGGATATCCCCGAGTCCGTGATGATGGGGAGTGCCTCGGCAAGCAAGATACTCGCTCTCTTCTCGTCCGACGAGATGGCAAGAGAGCCCATAACCGCGCACGTAAACGCGATGACCTGCAACGCCTGCTGGGACTGCGTTACGGCCTGCCCCTACACGGCCATAGACAAGGAAGAGGTGAAGGACAGGAAGGGCAATACCGTAAGGTGGCAGGCGCAGGTGAACCCGGGGCTCTGCCAGGGCTGCGGCGTGTGCGTTGCGGCCTGCAGGAGTAAGGCCGTAGACCTGGCGGGATATACCGATGAGCAGGTTTATGCGGCGATAAATGCATTCTGAGCGTTAACTGCAAACGGAGATAAAATGGCAGAGGAAAAAGAAACCATACCGACGACCGACTGGGAACCTCGTATAATGGCGTTCGTCTGCAACTGGTGCACCTACGCCGGGGCGGACCTCGCGGGTACGAGCAGGATGGAGTACAAGCCGAACGTGCGCATAGTAAAGCTCCCGTGCACCGGCAGGATAGACCCGCTTTTTATAATAAAGGCGTTCGAGAACGGCGCCGACGCAGTGCTCGTCTCGGGCTGCCACCCCGGCGACTGCCACTACACCACCGGGAACTACCACGCCCGCAGGAGGTGGATCGGCTTCAGGGGCCTCATGGAGTTCGTGGGCATAGACACCCGGAGGCTCCACTTCTCCTGGGTCTCGGCCTCGGAGGCTATAAAGTGGGTGGACCTCATAAATAAGGTGACCGACGAGGTAAAGGAGCTCGGGCCGTTCATGGAGTACCGTAATCTTAAGCGAGGCGCCGAGGAGGCCAAGCCATGAAGAAAGACGTAATGGTCAGCTTGCTGCTGGTCGAGGAGGAGGACGGGACGTGGACGGGCTACTGTCCCGACCTGAATACGAATAGCACCGGAAAGGACCCGGAGAGCACGGTGGTGAACCTTAGGGCCGTGACCGAAGAGCACATAAAGAAGGTCGGCTTCGAGAACATGCAGCTCAAGGCCGTCAAGTGTCTTAAGATGAAGGTGAACGGCTGATAAAGATGGAAAAAGCACTAAGGGATACGGCGAAAAAACTCCTTGAAGGCGGCGAGGTCAAGGTCGTTATAGGCTACGGCTGGAACCGGCGGAAGACCCGCACGACCCCGGTCTTTATAACGAAGCCCGAG
>JAZGJJ010000137.1 GCA_036482575.1 Thermodesulfobacteriota bacterium | reverse complement strand
GCGATAATGGCCCGATGCTTAGCGTATCGAAACTCCTGACGTCGTCACCCCCCCGGCCCGACGGTCAGCGGCCCGACGGTCAGCGGACCGATGGTCAGCGGACCGTCGCGACCGAGACCGACTCCATAAGGTACGGGCGCATCGAACGTCCGGTGGTGGTCTGGAACGTCACCCGCCGCTGCGACCTCCACTGCGTGCACTGCTACAGCGCCTCCGAGGAGCGCGACTACCCCGGGGAACTCTCGACCGACGAGGGGAAGCGGCTCATTGACGACCTGGCGGCCTTCGGCGTGCCGGTCCTTATATTCTCCGGCGGCGACCCGCTCCTGCGCGGCGACCTCTTCGAGCTCGTCCGCTACGCGCGGGACAAAGGAGTACGGCCCATACTCTCCACGAGCGGGACGAATATAGACGCCGCCGTCGCTCAAGAGATAAAGGACGCGGGCATAATCTACGTGGGCGTAAGCCTCGACGGCGGACAAGAGGTAAACGACCGCCTCCGGGGCATGCGCGGGGCGTTCGATAAGGCCGTCAACGGTCTCAGGCTCTGCCGGGACCTGGGCCTTACCGTCGGCATAAGGTTCACCATGAGCAGGAAGACCGTCGGCGAACTGCCGACCATATTCGAACTCATGGAGGCCGAGGGGGTCGAGCGAGGCTACTTCGCGCACCTCGTCTACGCCGGAAGGGGTGAAAGGTTTTCAAGGGAAGACCTCGACCACGCGGAAACCCGCAAGGCCGTGGACTACATATTCGAGAGGGCCGGGGAGTTCATAAAGAAGGGTATAACGAAGGACATCGTCATGGGCAGCAACGACGTGGACGGCGTGTACCTATACTTGAAGCTCAGGGAGAAAGACCCGGAGAGGGCGGAGCTCGTGGGTAAACTCCTCCGCGGCCGCGGGGGCAACACGTCGGGGGTGAGCCTCGCCAACGTGGACAACCTCGGGAACGTGCACCCCGACCAGTTCTGGACCCACTACTCGCCCGGCAACGTCAGGGAAAGGCCGTTCAAAGAGATATGGACCGACACGAACGACCCGGTGATGGCCGCGCTTAAAAACAGGAAGGCATATATAAAGGGCAGGTGCTCGGTCTGCCCCCGGTTCGACATGTGCGGGGGCAACTACCGAGTGAGGGCCGAGTTCGTAACGGGCGACCTGTGGGCCGAGGACCCGGCCTGCTATCTGACCGACGAAGAGCTCGGAATAACACGGTCAGCGGACCGACGGTCAGCGGACCGACAGGAGGTAAAAGAAACGGCATGAATACCAGGATTCTTCTCATCATACTAATATCGGCTTCTTTCATAGTATCGGGCTGCGGCGCGTTCGATCAGAGCGCCCGGCGAAACGCACGGGCCCACCTCCACGGCACGGCCTCGCTCATGATAATAGTGGAGAGGGAGTCCGGGAGCGTCATTATAGTGGACTCGGTGAACCACGAGGTGCTCGGCCGCGTCGAGGGGCTCGGGAACCTCCGGCACGAGAGCATGGTCTTCTCCCGCGACGCCCGGTACGCCTACGTAATAGGCAGGAGCGGCAACCTGAGCAAAGTGGACCTCGTGAAGCTGACACTCGAAAAGAAGGTGATCGTCGGCGAAAACTCCATCGGCATCGCCATATCGAGGGACAACAAGTACATAATGGTCTGCAACTACCGTCCGGGGAACGTCGTGATACTGGACTCCGCCACACTCGAGACGGTCAAGGTGATACCGGCGACGACCTCGACGCCGGACGGAGAAGTGTTCGCCTCGCGGACCGTGGGGCCGCTCGACACCCCGGACAACTTGATGGTCTTCGCCTTGATGGACACCGGAGAAGTATGGATCGTGGACATGAAGCAACCCGACTTCCCGGTAATAAAGAAGTTCACCGACATCGGGGATACCCCTTACGACCAGCTCATAACCCCGGACGGGAGGTTCTACCTCGTGGGCTTCGTCAAGTCCGACTGGGTGGGCATACTGGACCTCTGGAAGCTCGACGAGATAAAGAAGATAGACATGAGCGAGAGGAGGGAGGGGCTCAAGAAGTACTCAGGCGGCAAGAAGGTGCCGGTCTACCACATCCCGCACCTCGAGTCGTGGGCCGTCTCCGGGAACCTGACGCTCATCCCGGCCTTCGCCGAGAAGAGGGTGGTGGTCTACGACACGCGGGACTGGAGCATGGTAAAGTCCATCCCCATCGCCGGGACCGGGCTCTTCGTCGTGGCCAGGCCCGGCGGCAGGGAGGTATGGGTGGATAACGTGGAGGCCCCGGGGAGCGAGGCCGAAAGGCTCGTACAGATAATAGACGTCGAGACCCTCGAGGTGAAGAAGACCATTGATGTCGGCAAGGGCGCCATAGACCCGCAGTTCACGCCCAGGGGCGAGGCCGTATATATATCGGTAATGGGCGAGGACAGGGTTGCGGTCTACGACACGGACACATACGAGCTCATAAAGAACATCCCGGCCAAAAAACCCTCGGGGCTCTTCGGCACGGACAGGGCATCGAAGTTCGGGCTGTAACCCGGTCACGGACCGAAGAGTGATATCCTGGGGGGAACCCTTCTGTAGAAGGGTTCCCCCCAGACCCCCCTCCGAAGACTTTTAATTACGCCCCGCTGCCCCCCTTTTCATGGGGGGCAGCGGGGCGTAGCCTGAAGTTTTTGAAAGGAGTTTGAG
>JAZGJJ010000136.1 GCA_036482575.1 Thermodesulfobacteriota bacterium | reverse complement strand
GACCCCGAAACCGTCGCCTCGGCCATAAGGATAGGCAACCCCGCGAACTGGGACGGGGCGGTAAAGGCGAGGGACGAGTCCGGCGGGACCATAGACATGGTAACCGATGAGGAGATAATAGAGGCCTATAAACTCCTTGCTTCAAGGGAGGGGGTCTTTTGCGAGCCGGCCTCGGCCGCCTCGCTGGCAGGCGTCATGAAGCTAAAGAACGACGGCATCCTTAACGACGGGGACACCATAGTCTGCACCATAACCGGCCACGGCCTGAAGGACCCGGACTGCGCCATAAAGGCGTCCGTCGAGCCCCTTAAGGTCCCGCCCGACATAAAAAAGATATTAGAGGTGATGGGGTTTTAGAACCCGTGATGCGAATGAAAGGCCGTAACACGTGTGCGTGATGCGTTATACGTAAAAGACTTTTTCTTTCCCGCATCACGGCCTTTTTCACGCACACGCGCGAAGGGTTTCCATAATTATGAAATATATAATACTTATAGGCGATGGCATGGCGGACGAGCCGCTGGACATGCTCGGCGGGAAGACCCCGCTCGAGGCGGCCGCCACGCCTAATATGGACTCGCTGGCCGCCAGGGGAGAGAGCGGCCTTCTGAGGACCGTGCCCGCGGGCTTCCCGCCCGGCAGCGACGTCGCGAACCTGAGCATCCTCGGCTACGACCCGAAAAAGTACTATACCGGCAGGGCGCCGTTCGAGGCCGCCAGCATAGGGGTCAAGCTCGCTCCCGACGAAGTGGCCTACAGGTGCAACCTCGTAACGCTTTCCGGAACCGACGACGGCGGCAAGCCGGTGATGAACGACTACTCGGCCGGCCATATTTCGACCGCCGAGGCAAAGGGTATAGTCGAGACCCTCGACAGCGAGCTCAAGGACGAAGGGGGGGGAGGGGGGGTAAGGTTCTACCCCGGCAAGTCCTACCGCCACCTGATGGTCTTGAGGGACGGAGATAACGGGGGGGGCGGCATTCATACCACCCCGCCCCACGACATAACCGATAAAGAGATAGAGGGCTACCTCCCGAAGGGTGAGGGGGCGAAGAGGGTCGTGCGCCTTATGGAGCGCTCCCGCGAGATACTCAAAGACCACCCGGTAAACAGGGCAAGGGGTGAAGCGGGCAGCAAGGCGGCGAACTCTATCTGGCTCTGGGGGCAGGGAAAGGCGCCGGAGATGCCTACCTTCAAAGAGAAGTTCTCCATGGACGGGGCCATCATCTCGGCCGTGGACCTCATGAACGGCATAGGCATATACGCGGGGCTCGAGGTCATAAACGTGCCGGGCGCGACCGGATACCTCGATACGAACTACAAGGGCAAGGCAGACTACGCCTTAAAAGCCCTGAAGAAGAAAGATTTCGTATGCGTGCACGTCGAGGCCCCGGACGAGGCCGGGCACCAGGGGTTCCTGAAGGATAAGATAAGGGCCATAGAGGATTTTGACCGGCTCGTTGTGGGGAGGGTGCTGGAAGGGCTTGAGAAGTTCAAGGACTATCGCGTCATGGCCATTACCGACCACCCGACCCCGGTACTCTTGAAGACCCACACATCCGACCCGGTGCCGTTTGCCATCTACTCCAACGGCGGCGGTTCAGTGATGAGTGGGGGGGGTAGCGGGGCGGCTTCCTTCAACGAAAAGGCGGCAATCGGGACAGGACGCCTCGTCGAGGACCCCGACGGTTTCATAAGGGATTTTCTCGAAAAATAGGAAAATAGGAAAAAACAGATATATGGGTGCCTCTAAAAATTAGATATTTTTTTCGAGGTCGAGGCAGGGTGAAAATAAAAAGCACAGCATATATGCTGATATGTGAGCATTTTTATTTTCGGCCTAACGAAGAGATCGGGAAAAAGAGCAATTTTTAGAGGTAGCCCTACGTCTTCTCGGGCTCTTCCGCCCGTTCCTCAAGGAGCCCTTCAATCATCCCGACGTTCTCCTCGCTCAACCAGTCGATCGGTCCCTGCTGAATAAAGACGAGGACCCCCTTTGAGTCTATCACATAGGTCGAGGGGCCCCTCAGTACCCGGTACGCCTCGGAGACTATGCCGTCCACGTCCCTTATGACCGTGAAGGTATAGCCGTTCTCCTCGATGAAGTCCCTCATTGCATAGAGCGTTACGCTGTGCATGGTCTCGGCCGAGACGGCCAGCACCGTAAGCCCCTTGTCTTGGTAGCGTTGGTGGAGCTCCTCGAGCGCGGGCAGCAAGTCCGTGTTGTCCTTGAACTTCATCCTCCAGAAAAAGAGCATCACGACTTCGTTCCTGTGCTCGGAGAGCCGGAAAAATCCGCCCTTCAGGTCTTTAACCAGGAAGTCGGGGCCGGGCTTGCCCTCCTCCACGGGCTGCAGGAAGTTCTCGGCCACGCTCGGGTCCGGGGGTTCGCAGCCGACTCCGGCAAACAGTATAAACGCGATGAGAATTATCGGTAGTTTTTTTATCATTATGCCTCCAAGAGAGGTATGGTAACAGATTTGGGGGGGGAGTGGAAGGGCTTTATCTCCAAACCGGCGATTTGCCCGCCATACGTCGTTAGCCGCACATTTTGGCTCCTCAACGTATACACTTATACGCCTGCGGGCCAAAATGCACGTCCGCCTCGTCTGGCGAACAACTTGACGGTTTGGTCCTTGCAGGAGCCCGTGACGGGCGGGCGATAACTCCGTCCTTACCCCCCCGTTCGCCCTGAGGCTCTCGAAGGGGAGGGGATAGAGGGGAGGGTGAGTATTCGAGGAGGTATAAGGGATAAATCTCAAGCGCCAATATCCAAATACCAAACAAGCCCGAAGCTCCAAACCCGAATGTTCGAAAAGGGCTTTGGGTTTCTATATCGTTTGAGACTTGTGGCTTGGCAATTGGGGTTTGTCTCCCTGTGGGGTGAGGGGGAAATGTTGAGGGGTGGGACTGTCAGGTGAGTACTAGCACATATCTTCTTATTTTCACGCTGGGCATTTCACCTACAAGTCTTCAAGGTTGGATGGGCTGTGGGTTAAGGATTTCAAGGAGAAATCATCGGCATCACTCCGAAAGAGAGGGCACGAAGAACATCGAGCAATACCCTCTTGTTTTCCAGTTCTTCAATTCTGGGAATGCTCGGGTCATGAACCATCAGGGCCTTAGCAACTTTTATCTCATGGTCAGGGTACCGTTTACGGAAAACCTCCATCATTTCATTTCCTTCATCTTCAATGTTTATCTCCCATCCCTTTACCCGGAGACCCCCTATTATGTTACGCTTTGTCCTGATGTTAATAACAAGCGTTCCCAGGTAATAAGCCTGTTGATCGTCTGCTACCTGAAAAGCCACCTTGGGGACGAGCCAGTGCGGTCCGTCCCAGATGTCAAACCAGTCAAGCTGATGGACTATGTAAGTCCCTCTGGGGAGCACCGCAAAAAATCTACCGTCGTAACCCACCCTTTCAACTTTAATAGTGCCTTTTTTCATATCCTCGATCCTCAAAGCCTGTAAGGCGGTGACCCTTTCCTTTTCCTTTTCATTGTCAAACCACCTTATGCGCCCAAAGACCAGGACATTTTCACCCAGTGACGCGATATTGGTATCCGGCGGTGCCTTCTTTATCAATGAAGGGGCGCAGCCAGAGAGAGCAAACAAAAAGATGAGCAAGGTTATAATGAACTTCCTTTGCATCAAACCTCCATTCTCCAATAGTAAGGCAGTTCCTTTTATTTTTCGCTCTTCTTTTAGAATTCTACAACTTTCACTGGTGTGGAAGAAAACTTGGTCCCTATGCCACCTCCAAGCTGTCCGGCCTCGTTATCGCCCCAACATTTTACCGTGCTGTCAGACAAAATGGCGCAAACATGAGTACCGCCTGAGGTAATAGCAACGGCATCGGAAATTCCTTCAACAGCCAAAGGAATCGGTGAAACAGCAGGTTCTTCTATAAATGGCTCCGGGTTCACTCCCCAGCATTTAACCATTCCATCTGAATGGAGCGCGCATGTATGAAAGGCACCGGCTGCTATTGCGACAGCTTTTGAAATTCCTTCCACTTTTAGCGGGGCAGAGGATGCGGACACTTTTATGTTGCCGAGCTGCCCCAGTACGTTAGATCCCCAACACTTCACTGTTCCGTCCGAAAGCAGAGCACATGTATGGTTCCTGCCGGCAGCAACAGATGTTGCATTGGAAATACCTTTTATCTCAACCGGAGAAAGAGAACTAAAGCCATATATTTTACCACCACTACCGATACCGAAACTATCGGTACCCCAACATTTAACAGTTCTATTGGAAAGGACAGCACATGTATGGGCAACTCCCGTGGTTATCGCGGTGGCTTCAGTAATCCCCTCAGTTTTTACAGGAACGGTTGAATTTATTGTAGTCCCGTTACCAAGCTGGCCCGTTGAATTGTCCCCCCAACAGTTCACTTTGCCATCCGAAAGGATTACGCATGCGTGAAGCCATCCTGCTGCAACTGTTGTGGCGTCAGAGATGCCTTTGACCTCAACGGGTCGAGAGAATAATTTGCGCATGTTTTCGGCATCGGCGGTCTCCATAAAAGTTGTCAGGTCACTTCTTGTGAGGTCGATCCCAAAGCATATTATTTTGCCATCGGAAAGGACCGTGCACGTATGGAGAAATCCGGCCGCGATAGCTTTAATGTTGGAAATTCCATTGACCGCGACAGAGATATTTGTGCCAATTCTTACAGTCTCGTTGCCAAGTTGTCCGGTTCCATTACTTCCCCAGCATGTTGCGGTTCCGTCCAGAAGAAGCGCGCAAGTATGAGCCCCTCCTGCCGACAAAGCTGTGACCTCTTGGAGGGGCTTGACCGTTGATTCATGGTCACCGGCTCCTTTAAGTAGCTGCACCATGGTGGTGTGTCCTTTCGTCTCAGCAATCATCAGGGCTGTCACACCACCATTGCTCTTTGCATTCGCATCAGCGCCTTCATCCATCAAGACTTTCACCATCTCGTTGTGACCTTTTCCTGCCGCAATAATTAATACTGTATTGCCGCCTTTGTTTTTCATATTTACATCAGCACCACTTTTCAACAAGATTCCTGCAACTTCAATAAAGCCTTCTCCTGCCGCAAGCATTAATGCTGTGTTGCCAGCATTGTTTTTTGCGTTCACATCGGCACCTTTCTCTAACAAGACATTTACGATATCAGCATAACCGTAGAATGCCGCTCCCATCAGTGCAGTAGCGCCTTTTTTTGTTTTTGTGTTCGCATCAGAACCGTGAACAAGAAGGGCTTTGACTGTGTCGGTATGCCCTTTCTTTGCCGCAATCATCAGGGCTGTCATACCACTATTGCTCTTTGCGTTCGCATCAGCGCCTTCATCCACCAAGACTTTCACTATCGCATTGTGACCTTCGAGTGCCGCAACAATTAATGCTGTATTGCCGCCTTTGTTTTTCATGTTTACATCAGCACCACTTTCCAACAAAACTCTTACAATCTCAATAAAGCCTTTTCCTGCCGCAAGCATTAATGCTGTGTTGCCGACATTGTTTTTCGCGTTTACATCGGCACCTTTCTCTAACAAGACATTTACGATATCAGCATAACCGTACAATGCCGCTCCTATCAGTACAGTGATATCGTACTTGGTTTTATCATTCACGTCAGCTCCCGCTTCAATTAAGATTTTTGCAATATCACGATGATCTTTTACCAGAGTAAACATTAGGGCAGACATGCCATTGGTATCTTTAGCATTGATATCGACGCCTGCCTTCAATAAGACACCCACGATATCAGTATGGCCCATCATTGAAGCAGCCATCAGTGCAGTAACGCCTTTTTTTGTTTTTGTATTCACATCAGAACCGTGAGCAAGAAGGACTTTAACTGTGTCGTTATGCCCTTTCTCTACCGCAATCATCAGAGCTGTTCTGCCTTGGTTGTCTTTCTCGTTTGTGTCGGCACCCTCGGCAAGCAGGGCTTTCACGGTATCGGTTTTGCCGGCCCATGCAGATAGCATCAATTGGCTTTGCGTGGTAGCGCATCCTGCAGAAAAAATAAGTAATACGGCGAGAAGTAAGTATTGATTAAGCCTGCACTGCATTTCATTCCTCCTTTATCCCGACTACGGATTATCGTCTACAACATACACAACTTATAGCAGATTATTTTTATTTATTACAGGAAGAAAGCACCAACACCACCAATTTTATCTCTCTTTCCCACTAAATTTCACCCATTAAGTTTTTTGGCTTGTTTTGCGGGGCTGTTGAAAAAGATAGGCTTATATGCTAAAAACACAGGGGCATATTGTGCTGTTTTTACGGGGAAATGAGAGATGACGACCATGCCGGACATAACCGACAAATACGACCCGAAGAGAATAGAAGAGAAGTGGCAAAAGCTCTGGGAGGAGAAGGGCGCCTTCAAGACCCGTAAGGGGTCTGGCGGCGATAAGTACTACGTCCTCGAGATGTTCCCCTATCCCTCGGGCAAGATCCACATGGGCCACGTCCGGAACTACTCCATCGGCGATGTGGTGGCGCGCTTCTTCATGATGAAGGGGAAGGACGTCCTCCACCCCATGGGCTGGGACTCCTTCGGCCTTCCGGCCGAGAACGCCGCCATCCAGCACGGGATACATCCCGCCAAATGGACCCACGAAAATATAGATAAGATGAGGGCCCAGCTGAAGCGCATGGGCTTCGGCTACGACTGGGACCGCGAGGTCGCCACAAGCTCGCCGGAGTACTACCGCTGGAACCAGTGGGTCTTCCTTAAACTCTTTGAGAAGGGTTTAGCCTACAAAAAACTCTCGACCGTCAACTGGTGCCCCGAATGCTCAACCGTCCTCGCAAACGAGCAGGTCGAGGACGGGCTCTGCTGGAGGTGCGAGTCCACGGTCGAAGCGAAAGAGCTCGACCAGTGGTTCTTTAAGATTACCGAGTACGCCGAAGAACTTTTGGAGGATACGAATAATCTGCCCGGCTGGCCCGAGAAGGTGCTCACCATGCAGAGGAACTGGATAGGGAAGAGTGTCGGGGCCGAGGCGCGCTTCCCCGTCATAGGCTCGAATGAAGCGATAGATATATTCACGACCCGGCCCGATACGCTCTACGGCGTGACCTTTATGAGCCTCGCCCCGGAGCACCCGCTCGTGGAGCGGATAACCGCGCCGGAGAAGCGTGAAGAGGTGAGGGCGTTCGTAAAGAAGGTTAAGGCGGAGGACAGGGGCGCCATGGATGCCCCTGAGTTCGAAAAGGAGGGGGTCTTTACGGGCGCTTACTGCGAAAATCCGCTGACAGGAGATAAGGTGCCGGTATACGTCGCGAACTTCGTCCTCATGGGCTACGGCACGGGTGCCGTAATGGCCGTGCCCGCGCACGATCAGCGCGACTTCGAGTTCGCTAAAAAGTACGGCATCGATATAAAAGTCGTCATAAACCCGGAAGGCGAGGAGCTGGTCTCTGAAAAAATGACCGAGGCCTACGTAGAAGAGGGCGTTATGGCCAACTCCGGCCCGTTCGACGGGATGGGTAACACCGACGGCATGGGGGCCGTGACCGAGCTCCTCGAAAAGGATGGCAATGGCAGGGAAGCCGTCACCTACAGGATAAGGGACTGGGGTATATCGAGGCAGCGCTACTGGGGCTGCCCCATACCGGTCATCTACTGTAACGACTGCGGCGCGGTGCCCGTGCCCGAGGCGGAGCTTCCCGTGATACTCCCCGAGGACGTGGAGTTCGCCGCCGGCGGACTCTCGCCGCTCGCCTCGGCCAAAGGGTTCGTGGAGGTCGACTGCCCGTCCTGCGGCAAAGGGGCGAGGCGCGAGACCGACACAATGGATACGTTCGTCGACTCTTCATGGTACTTCCTCCGCTACCTCTCGCCGCGTGACGAGAGCGTCCCCTTCAGCAGGGAGGACGCCGCCCGCTGGATGCCCGTGGACCAGTATATCGGCGGCATAGAGCACGCGGTGATGCATCTCCTCTACGCGCGCTTCTTTACCAAGGCCATGAGGGATCTCGGCTTCCTGGAGGCAGGAGAGCCTTTCAAGAACCTCCTCACCCAAGGCATGGTCTGCAAGGAGACGGAAAAGTGCCCGGAGCACGGCTACCTCTCGCCCGAAGAGGTGGAGGGAGGTGGAAAAAACTGTAGAGAATGCGGCAAGCCGGTCGAGACCGGGGCCGTTGAGAAGATGAGCAAGTCGAAGAAGAATACCGTGGACCCGGACGGTATAATAGAAAGGTACGGCGCGGATACCACGCGCCTCTTCTCGCTCTTCGCCGCGCCGCCCGCACGGGACCTCGACTGGAACGAAGACGGGGTGGAGGGTTCCTACCGCTTCCTCGGCAGGGTCTGGAGGCTCGTAAACGATAACGCCGAACTTTTGAAGGGCTCGGAGCCGTATACGGGGGGCGAGCTCGACGGTCCTTTAAAGGACGCCCGTCGCCAAACCCACGCGACGATAAAGAAGGTCACCTCCGACATAGAGGAGAGGTTCCACTTCAACACGGCCATAAGCGCGATAATGGAGCTCGTTAACGGCCTCTACCAGTGGAAAGGCAATAAAAAGGACCCGATAGAGCTTTCGGTCTTCCGGGAGGCGGTCGAGGCGGTGCTCCTGCTGCTCTCTCCTTTCGCCCCGCACATGACAGAAGAGTTGTGGCAGGGGCTCGGAGGCGGGAAGGCCCTTTACGAGACCCCGTGGCCGTCCGTCGACCCCGCGGCGCTCGTAACCGAAGAGGTGCTTATCGTCGTACAGATAAACGGCAAGGTGCGCTCCAGGGTCAACGTCCCGGCCGGGGCCGAGAGGGATACGGTCGAGAGTATTGTCATGAAGGACGAAAAAGTGATAGAGTGGACAGGTGGCAAGACGATAAAGAAGTTCGTCTACGTCCCCGGGAGGATCGTGAATATGGTGGTCGGATGATGCGCCTCGGCTCTACGTCTCTGATAGCACTCTTGCTCTTCATTGTTTGCGGCTGCAGCGGCTACCGCATGGCGAGCACCACCATGCCGGGCGAGGTCACTTCGGTCTACGTCCCGTTCTTCAAGAACTCTACGCAGAGGCCCGGGGTCGAGACGGTATTGACCAACGCCGTCATAGACGAATTCACGACCACGGTGGATATAGTCGACAAGGGCAGGGCGGAAGCCGTACTGGAGGGTACGGTCATGTTCTACGAGTTGAAGCCGGTATCCTACAGCACGCGCGACGTGGTCCGTGAGTACAGGCTCACCATAACTCTCGCGATGAAACTCGTAAGAGCAAGCGACGGGGAGGTCCTGTGGGAGGACGACGAGATAACCGACTACGGCGACTATGTTGTCGATATAGAAGACGTCACAGCGACCAAGGACGCGGAGTGGGATGCGCTCCGGAAGATGGCCCGGGATACGGCAAGGCTCGTTAAAGAGCGCATGCTCGAGAGGTTTTAGCGGGGTGGTATGGTGGGTATGCCCCCCCATCCCCCCCCGTCCCTTACCTGAGTTCGGAAAGGGCCCTTTGCGCCCCCCT
>JAZGJJ010000135.1 GCA_036482575.1 Thermodesulfobacteriota bacterium | reverse complement strand
CCTTCGACGTCCCGGCGTATGCCACGAGCGACCCGGCGTCCCGGCAGAGGTTCAGGTAGGAGTATACCGAGTAGGCCAGCCCCTTCTTCTCCCTTATCTCCTGGAAGAGCCGTGAGCTCATGCCGCTGCCGAGGATGGTGTTAAGTATATAGAGCCTGTAGCGGGCGGCCTTGGTCCGGGCGAAGGCCGGGACCCCTATGCAGAAGTGCGCCTGCTCCAGGTCCCTCTTTACGATTTTGGCCCCTGGGCACGGGACGGGCGGCGCGGTCCGTCCGGACGCCTTGCCTGGGGCGAACCCCCGCAGGGCGGAACTAAGACGCCTGACCGTCCGGGCGGCGTTGAGCCCCCCGGCCGCCGTTACGAAGAGACTGCCCGAATGGTAACGCCTCTTGAAGTACTCGACCACGTCCTCCCTCTTTATGGAGCCGACCGTACGGTCGGTGCCGATAACCGGCCTCCCGAGCGGGTGCCCCTTCCAGAACCTCTCGGCGAGAAGGTCGTGGACCAGGTCGTCCGGGGTGTCCTCGATCATCTTTATCTCCTGGCGGATAACCATCCTCTCCTTCTCTATTTCCGCCCGGTCGAACTTCGAGTTCCGGAGCATGTCGGCGAGGAGGTCGATTGCAAGAGGGAGGTCCTTATTCAGGACCTTGGCGTAGAAGCAGGTGTACTCCCTGCCGGTGAAGGCGTTAAGCACGCCCCCGACCGACTCTATCTCCTTTGCTATATCGAGCGCGGTCCTCCTCTCCGTGCCCTTGAAGAGGAGGTGCTCTATGAAGTGGGAAATGCCCGCCTCCCGGGGGGACTCGTCCCTTGAGCCGGTAGTCACCCAGAAACCTATGGAGGACGACTCGACATCGGGCATCTCCTCGGTTATGACATTTATGCCGCCCGGGAGGAGGCTCTTTTTCGTACGAGACATATCAGTGTTCTACTTTCGAATAATTCGAAATAAATTCGAAAAAAACCCGAAATAAAAAATCCGTGCCCGTCATTCCAAATCCGTATCCGCAGAGGGATAACGGCCAACGGGCACGGATAAGTGGTTACCCTGTTACGCCTGTGGCAGTGTTTCCCCCAGGGCCTCTTTCCTCGAAAGCCTTATCTTGCCGGCCCTGTCCACCTCTATAACCTTAACGAGGACCTTCTCGCCCTCCTTAAGGATGTCGGTCACATTCTCCACCCTCTCGGGGGCGAGCTGCGAGATGTGTACCAGGCCGTCGGTACCGGGAAGTATCTCCACGAAGGCGCCGAAGTCGGTAATCTTCCTTACCGTGCCCATGTAGAGCTTGCCCACCTCGGCATCCTGTGTGAGCGCCTCCACCATGGCGACTGCCTTCTTGGCGGCCTCTTCGTCGGACGAGGCGATACTCACCTTGCCGGAGTCGTCGACGTCCATCTTAACCCCGGTTTCGGTGATGATGCCCCTGATGTTCTTCCCACCGGGCCCGATGACGTCCTTTATCCGCTCCACCCTTACCTGTATCGTGATTATCCTCGGAGCGTATTCGGATATCTCTTTCCTCGGGGCGGATATGGCCTTCTCCATGTTCTCGAGTATCGTGAGCCTCCCCTCGCGAGCCTGGTGGAGCGCCTCTTTCAATATCTCAGGCGTCACGCCGCCTATCTTTATGTCCATCTGGAGCGCGGTGACCCCGTCCTTCGTACCCGCCACCTTGAAGTCCATATCTCCGAGGTGGTCCTCATCGCCGAGTATGTCGGAGAGTATTACGGAGTTATCCCCCTCTTTTATAAGGCCCATGGCTATCCCTGCCACGTGCGCCTTCACGGGCACGCCGGCGTCCATAAGCGCAAGAGAGGCGCCGCATACCGTAGCCATCGAAGACGACCCGTTGGACTCGAGTATCTCGGATACCACCCTTACGGTATAGGGGAACTCGTCCTCGGGCGTGGGCAGGAGCCTCGATACGGCCCTCTCGGCGAGCGCGCCGTGACCTATCTCTCTCCTGCCGGGACTCCTCATGAACTTCACCTCGCCCACGCAGAACGGCGGGAAGTTGTAGTGCAGCATGAAGCGCTTGTACTCCCAGCCGGAAAGGGCGTCTATCCTCTGCTCGTCGTCCGAGGTCCCGAGCGTGGCAATGACCATCGCCTGCGTCTCGCCCCTGGTAAAGAGAGCGGAGCCGTGGGTCCTCGGCAGGAGCCCCACGTCGCAGGTTATGCCCCTTACGTCCTTCGGTCCCCTGCCGTCGACCCTCTTCTTTTCGTTAAGGACGGTCGCCCTCATAACGTCGTACTTGAGAGCCCCGAAGGCCCCTTTTATCTCCTTCTCCCTGTCTTCGAACTCGGGCAAGAGCGCCTCCACGAGCTCCTTCTTCAGCTCGTCGAGTTTCGCGTAGCGAGCTATCTTCTCCGGTATCTTGAGCGCCCCGCGGAGTTTCTCTTCGGAAAGCTCCTTAACGCGCGCGCCGAGGGCCTCGTCTGCCGCGGGCGGCACCACTGTGAGCTTGGCTGCGCCTATCTCTTTTATGATATCCCTCTGGAGCTTTATAACGGCGGCCATGCTCTCCCTGGCGAAGTCGAGCCCTTCGACGAGGAGGTCTTCGGAAACAAGCTTTGCCCCTCCCTCGACCATCATTATCGCCTCGTCGGTGCCGGCGGTTATAAGGTCGACCTCGTGGTCCTGCTCCTTCCGGTCTTTAACGCTCGGGTTGCAGACGAACTTCCCGTCAAGCCTCCCGACCCTTACCGCGGCTATGGGGCCCGCGAACGGTATGTCGGAGATGCCGAGCGCAATGGAGGCGCCTATGGTCGCCACGATCTCGGGGTCGTTCTCCGGGTCGAGCGACATCACCGTGGCGATGACCTGTGTCTCGTGACGGTAGCCGTCGGGAAAGAGCGGCCTGAGCGGCCTGTCGATAAGCCTGGAACAGATCACTTCCTTCTCGCTCGGCCTGCCCTCGCGCTTGAAGAAGCCTCCGGGTATCTTCCCGGCCGCGTACGTCATCTCTATGTAGTTAACGGTAAGCGGCATGAAGTCGAGCCCCTCGGAGGCGCCCGGCGCCCGGCAGGCCGTAACCAGCACCACCGTGTCGCCGTACCTGACGGTACAGGACCCGTGGGCCTGCCTCGCCACTTTACCTATCTCTATGGTAAGGGGTCTCCCCCCGTAATCTATCTCATATGTTTTTGCCATCTTTTTTTTCGTAGCTCCCGTCTTTGTTTTCGTCTCACTTTTCTTAGCCCACCGCTTCCATCTCACCGTCTCTATCCAGCCATCTTTACCTCAAATGGACGTGCTTAAGCGGCACCCGCGCGGGTGCCGACCCTCTACGCGGCTCAACGCCTGAGCCCGAGGCTCTCGATAAGCTTCTTGTAGCGGTCCGCGTCCTTTTTCTTAAGGTAGTCGAGGAGCCTCCTCCTCCTGCCGACGAGCTTAAGGAGCCCCCGCCTTGAATGGTGGTCGCCGCCGTGGGCCTTGAAGTGGCCGCTGAGCGAGTTTATCCTCTCGCTTATAAGCGCCACCTGCACCTCGGGCGAGCCGGTATCCGTGTCGTGTACCTTGTACTTCTTTACAACACCCTGTTTCCTGTCCGTGGTCAGCATCGTGTATTCACCTCCCTTCCCTCGAATTCACCTCTTTAAAGCCTCAATGGCCGGTCCCAATCTTATCACCTATACCCTCCCGTAGGGAAGGTGTTTTAAATTTAGAAACTATCGCCCATGGCACGGGATGCCAACGTTATAGACGACCGCACATACGTTAACCGTGCGCAGTCACCGTCTCTTTAAATCCCGTCCGGCCCCCGGGGGCATGGTCCACCAGCGAGGCGAGCGGCATTATGCTCTCCTCCATCAGCTGCCTGGAGGAGTCGAGCGCTATGGCGTCCTCCATGGAGAAGCGTCCGCTCCTGGTACGCTCGAGTGCCGCGAGGTGCGCGCCGCAGCCGAGCACCCTGCCCGCGTCAAAGCAGATGGTCCTCAGGTACGTGCCCCTGGAGCATGCGAGCCGGAACACCGCTAGCGGGATACCGATCTCGACGACGTCGACGGAGAATATCTCCACCTCCTTGGGCTCGCGCTCCACTTCAATCCCTTTCCTTGCGAGCTTATAGAGCGGCACCCCGTTCTTCTTGACCGCGGAGAACATCGGGGGGACCTGACTTATGCGTCCGACAAAGCTTTTAAGCGCCCGCTCCACGTCCTCGACGGAAAGAGAGGCCGTCTCGCCCGTCGCGGTCACCCGCCCCTCGGCGTCGTAGGTGTCGGTCTCCGTACCGAGCTTCATGGTGGCGAGGTACTCCTTCCGTCCTCCCGAGAGGAGGTCGGCATGGCGGGTGGCACGGTCTATAACCAGCGGCAGGACGCCCGTTGCAGCCGGGTCGAGGGTGCCCAGGTGCCCCACCTTCCCGGCGCCGAGCGTCCTCTTGACCCTCACTACCACGTCGTGCGAGGTAAGCCCGGCGGGCTTGTCTATTACGAGCACCCCGTCCATACGGTCTATCCCCTTCCGGCGACGCATATACTTTCCTTGAGTGCCGAGACCACCCTCTCCCTCACCTCTTCGAGGCTCCCGCTCAGGTTGCAGCCCGCGGCATGCGAATGGCCGCCGCCGCCGAAGGTTTCGGCAACCGCAGCCACGTCCACCTCTCCCTTGGCCCTCAAGCTTACCTTATATTCGTCGGGGCCGCACTGCCTGAAAAGCACCCCCACCTCAACCCCTTTTATGGACCTCGTGTAGTTAACGAAGCCGTCCGAGTCCTCTCTGTTGGCCCCCGCGCTCTTTATCATCTCCTCGGTCACGAAAACGGTGGCTATCCCGCGGTCGGCCATCCCGCCGTTACCGCCGCCTTTCCCACCATCGTCCCCTATAACCTCCAGCGTGGAGAGGACCTCGCTCAAGAGCTTGAACCTGCTGGCGGGATAGCTCTCGTATACGTGCCTTGCCACCTCCCAGGGGCTCGCGCCATACGCAACGAGTTCGCCCGCCTTCACAAAGGCCCCCGGCGAGGTGGAACTGTAACGGAAGGAGCCCGTATCGGTGACTATCGCCACGTAGAGGTTGGTCGCCACATCGGGGGATATCCCGGCCCCCGCGGCCTCCAGGAGGTCGAAAACTATCTCGCCGGCCGCGCTCGCGTCGGGCACCACTATATTGACGTCCCCGAAGTTGTCGTTGGTCGCGTGATGGTCGACGTTTATAAGCGTGCCCCTCCCCTCGAACTCCGCGAACTTGGCGCCGAGCCTCTCTATCTGCCCGCAGTCCACGGCAAAGGTCACATCGAAGGGGGGTTCGCCGCCGAGGTCGTGCACAAGCGTATCCACCCCCGGCAGAAACCGGAGGGTTTCCGGTACGGGGTCCTCGCTGTAGGCAACGACGTCCTTGCCCATCTCGCTTAAGGCGAGGGCGAGCCCGAGGAGCGAGCCCAGCGCGTCTCCCTCCGGATTTACGTGGGAGACGACCATGAACCTCTCGGAGTTCTTTATCTTCTCCGCAACCTGAGTGAAAACCTTATCCATAGGAAAATGGGGAAATGGAAAAAATCCTTTCGGTACGTTTAATCGGAGCCGGTGCCGCCGTTTTCATTAACCTCTTTTATTATCTCGTTCATATGCATGGCGTATTCGAGCGACCTGTCGAACTCGAACCTGACCGACGGGATGTGCTTCAGCCTGAGCCTCTTCGCAAGGACCCTCCGCACGTAGCCGGCGGCGCTGTTGAGTCCCTCGGCGCTCCGCTCCCGCTCCTCGTCGCTGCCTATCATGCTGAAAAGGACCGTCACGTTCTTAAGGTCCCGGCTCATCCTGACCGAGGTAACCGTCACGAACCCCACCCTGGGGTCCTTTATATCCCCGTGGAGTATTATGGAGGCCACCTCTTCCTTGATGAGGTCCCCGACCCTGTCCGAACGCTTATAGGTCACTCTCTTTTATCCCCTCCGCCGACCAGCGGCCCGGCAGCCTAACGGCCGGCAAAGCTCTCAGCAGTTTATAACCTCTATATCGTGGTCCGTTATCTCCACGATATGGAGCTCTTCCACGAAGTTAATGACTTTATCGAGCACGGAGTTTATAACGGCCCTGTCGTTGCCCACGGCCGCAAAGCCCAACTCCGCCCTCTGCCAGAGGTCCTGGCTTCCGACCTCCGCGACCGATACGTTGAACCGGTTCTTGACCTTCTCCACGACTTTCTTAAGGACCTGCCTCTTTGCCTTAAGGGAACGGCTGTCGTGGATAAGAAGGCCCATATGGCAGATGCCCACGACCATATTGCTGACCATGCAAGAACCGGATAGGAAGCGTGCCCGCCCCGGCGCGCTAAAGCTTCGCGGCCTCCTCCTTCAATGTGTAGGCCTCGATCACGTCCCCCACTTTTATGTCTTCGTAACCGGCTATGCATATGCCGCACTCGTATCCCGAGGCGACCTCCTTTACGTCGTCCTTGAACCTCCTGAGCGACCCTATGCTCCCGTCGTAAATAACCACGTTATCCCTTATAAGGCGCACCTTAGCGCCCCTCAGCATCTTCCCGTCCGACACGTAGGAGCCCGCCACGTTCCCGACATTGGATATGCGCATGACCTCCCTCACCTCGGCCCTTCCGGCAGTCTCCTCCCTGACGATCGGGTCGAGCATCCCCTCCATGGCGTTCCTTATGTCGTCGACGAGGTTGTATATTACGTTATAGAGCGCTATGTCGACCTTCTCCTTTTCGGCCAGGAGCCTGGCCTTGGTCTCGGGCCTTACGTTAAAGCCTACAAGGAGCGCGTTGGAGGCCGAGGCGAGCATGACGTCCCCCTCGTTTATCCCGCCCACGGCGCCGTGTATCATCTTTACCCCCACTGCTTCGGTGGCGAGCTTTCCGAGCGCGTCGTTAACGGCCTCTATGGAGCCCTGCACGTCGGCCTTGACGACTATGCCGAGTTCCTTCACCTCCCCTTTGTTTATCCTGTCGTAGAGGTCGGCGAGGCTCACCCTGGAACTCTTGAGCATCTCCTTCTCATAGCTCTTTCTCTGCCTTATTTCGGCTATCTGTTTCGCGGAGGCCTCGTCCTTCACCACGGCGAACGTGTCTCCCGCCAGCGGCACGCCGGCAAGTCCGAGTATCTCGACGGGCATGGCGGGGCCCGCGTCGTTCACCCTCTTGCCCCAGTCGCTTATCATCGCCCTGACCCTGCCGGAATACATGCCTGCCACGCAGGCATCCCCCTTCCTGAGCGTCCCGTCCTGGATGAGGACCGTCGAGACCGGACCGCGGCCCTTCTCGATCTTGGCCTCCACCACGACACCCTTTGCCTGGAGCGTGGGGTCCGCCTTCAACTCGCGCACCTCGGCCTGAAGCAGCACCATCTCCAGGAGCTCTTTTATGTTGAGCCCCGTCTTCGCCGAGACCTCGACGAAGATAGTATCCCCTCCCAGGGCCTCCGAGACGAGCCCGTAACTCATAAGGGCCTGCTTGATCCTGTCCGGGTTGGAGCCCGGCAGGTCCACCTTGTTTATGGCCACTATTATCGGGACCTCGGCGGCCTTGGCGTGGTTTATGGCCTCGACCGTCTGGGGCATAACCCCGTCGTCGGCGGCTACGACGAGCACGACTATGTCGGTCACCTCCGCCCCCCTGGCCCTCATCGCGGTAAAGGCCTCGTGGCCGGGCGTATCGAGAAAGGTTATGTCCCCCTTCTCAAGGTGTACGTGGTATGCGCCGATATGCTGCGTTATGCCGCCGGCCTCGCCCGAGGCCACGCTTGTCTTTCTTATTGCGTCCAGGAGAGAGGTCTTGCCGTGGTCCACGTGGCCCATTACGGTCACCACCGGGGCCCTATGGACGAGTTCCTTCGCCCCGGAGCCCTCCGTGGCCGCCTCCAGCAAACTCTCCTCCCCAACCGCCACGTTTTCCACCTCGTAGTCGAACTCGTGCGCGATGAGTGTGGCGGCATCGGCGTCTATGAACTGGTTCACGGTAGCCATGGTCCCGAGCCCCATAAGCTTCTTTATTATATCGCCGGCCTTTACCCCGAGCCTCTGGGAAAGCTCCCCCACGGTTATGGCGTCCGACACTCTTATGACCCTCTTTACGCCCTTGGGCACCGTTATCTCGGTCTTCTTAAGCGGCCTTGTGGCCTGGACGGCAGCCGCCCTGCGCTGGACGCCCTTAAACCTGTAGCGCTTGCCCCTTCTGAAGACCTGTGGGGGGGGAGGAGTAAATACCGGCTTCTTTTCCTTCTCGAATATCTTTACTTCCTTTTTGGCGGGGGCGGGCTTTGCGGCGGCGGAAACAGCCTTCCTGGCCGGAGGTTTCGCGGCGGCGGCCTTCTTCGTCGGAGCCTTCGCGGCAGCGGCCTTCTTCACGGAAACAGCCTTCTCGCCAGCGGCGACCTTCTTCGCGGCGGCAGGCTTCTTCGCGGAAATAGCCTTCTTCGCGGAAACAGGTTTCTCAGCGGCAGCGGCCTTCTCCTCCTTCTTCGGCGGAGCGGCCTTCTTCACACGTCTCCGGATAACGGCGGGCCTTATCCGCTTCTCCTCGACGCTATCCTCCGCAACGGTCTTTTCTTCTTTATCCGTCATAATTCAAAGTTTGAAACTCCATCCCTTCCGGCCGGTGAAACCCGTCCCTTAACGCAATGTCTTTAAGTTTCAGTCGGACCCTTCGGGTATCTCCTCCCATAACTCTTCTGTGTCCGGCACGGTCACGGCCGTCCTAAGGGCCCTTGAAAAGGCCCCCTTCTTTTCACACGCGCTGACAACGCAGCCCCTTGAGGGACAAAGGTAAAGCCCCCTTCCGGGCATCCTTTTCTTAAAGTCCGGGACCAGCCTGCCCTCTACCGATACGAACCTTACAAGATATCCCTTATCCCTCGTAAGGCCGCAGCCGACGCACCTTCTCCGGGGCATTACGAGCCTGCAAGCTCCTTGGCGGCATCAAGGATCTTTTCCGCCTTCTTAGCCCCTATCCCTTCCACGGCCGAAAGCTCCTCGACGGAGGCGGCGGCGATACTATCCACGGTCTCGAACCCGGAGGCCTCGAGGGCCTCGACGGTCTTGGGCCCGACACCCGGCAGCGACCCGACCGATACCTTTTCGCCGGCCGCGACCCCGGCGGCCTCGACCTCCCTCCTGAGCGCTTCATCGGGAGAGAGGGCTTCTCTCTTCTCATCCGCGCCGCCGGCCTCGGTCCCTATATCTATCTTCCAGCCCGTAAGCTTGGCCGCGAGCCTCACGTTCTGCCCCTTCTTCCCTATGGCCAGCGACAACTGGTCGTCCGGCACCACGACCTCCATGGAGTGCTCGGCCTCGTCCACGATGACCTTGGATATCTGGGCCGGGGAGAGGGCGTTCTTCGCGAACACCGCCGCGTCGTCCGAGAAGTGGACGATATCTATCTTCTCTCCCTTGAGCTCCTGGACGACGGCCTGGACCCTTGACCCCTTCACGCCGACGCATGCCCCAACGGGGTCCACTTCGGAGTTATGCGAAAGTACCGCTATCTTGGCACGGTCTCCCGGCTCCCTGGCGGCCTCCTTGATCTCCACGATCCCCTCGTATATCTCGGGCACTTCCATCAGGAAAAGTTTTATCAGAAAACCGGGGTGGGTCCTGGAGAGTATCACCTGGGGGCCCCTGGCATCGTTCTTCACGTCGAGCACCATACCCCTTATCCTCTCACCCTGGCGGTACCTCTCACGCCTTACCTGTTCCTTCCGGGGCAGAACGGCCTCGGTCCTTCCGAGGTCCACCATTATGTCTCCCCTCTCGAACCTCTGGACTATACCGGTAACGACCTCGTCTTTCTTGTCGCTGTACTCGTCAAAGACAATACCCCTCTCGGCCTCCCTGACCTTCTGGATGATAATCTGCTTGGCGGTCTGCGCGTCTATACGGCCGAAATCCTTGGAGTCCAGCTTAAGGCCCAGGCTGTCGCCCACCTGTGCATCGGGGTCGTACT
>JAZGJJ010000134.1 GCA_036482575.1 Thermodesulfobacteriota bacterium | reverse complement strand
AGCCCATGCCGTGCTCGCCGGCCCTGGCCGCCTCGATGGCCGCGTTAAGCGCCAGCAGGTTCGTCTGCTCGGCTATGTCGTCTATCACCTCGATTATCTTCCCTATGTCCTCGGTCCTGACCCCGAGTTGCTTTATGGTCTCGGCCGATTCGCCCATTACGCTCGTGATGTCCCTCACCCCCTCGGTGGAGCGGTCCACGGCCTCCCTTCCCGAGGCAACCGCCTCGGCGCTCTGCCGGGCTATATCGACGAGCTTCCGCGAGTTGTCCGCGACCTTCTGTATGGAGGCGATGAGCTGCTCGATGGAGGTGGAGGTCTCGGTAACGGAAGACGACTGGCTCTGGATGTTCTTGGCCACGTTCTGGATGTTGGAGCTCATTTCGTGCATGGTGGAGGTTATCTCCTCCACGGCCGTGGCCGCCGATTCGCTGTTAAGGCTCGACTGTTCGCTGGTGGAGGCTATCTGGGTGGTTGCCGAGGATATCTCCTCCGAGCCGTCCCTGACCTGGCTCACCATGGAGCGGAGCCCGCCGACCATCTCCTTGAAGGCGTTCCCGAGGACGTCCTTTTCACCCTGTGGCTCCACGGTGTGGGTCAGGTCCCCCCCGGCTATGGCCTCGGCCGTATGGGCCATGGCCTTCAAGTATGCGACCATATCGCTGAAGGCCCTTCCCATCACACCCAGCTCGTCGTTTGAATTCACGTTGACGTTGACGTCCAGGTCCCCCCTGGCCACAGTACTGGCCAGTTCCGACATCCTCTTTACGGGTTGTATGATTATCCTGCTGAGGAACACCCATCCCACGCCGAACAACGCAAGGGTAAGGAGGAAGAAGCCCATCTGCATTTTCTTGAGAGAAGATATCTTCCCCGCGCTGTCGGCCTCGTACTGTCCAACGGCGACGTTCGCCTCCTTCAGGAGCGGTACGTTGTTGGCTAAGATATAGCCCGTGTACCGCTCGACCCCCACAGCCGCCTCGGCCAGCTTCTCCGCATTGGCCTTGAACGGCTTCCATTCCTCCCGGACCTTCCCGAGCTGGGAGAGGATGGCCGGGTCTTGCACGGGTCTGAGCCCGAGTTCCGCATCCCCGTTCACAAGGCCGCCGAGCGTCTTGTCGAAGAGGGCCACCGTAGCGAAGAACTCCTCGATCGTGGCGGCGCCCATGTCGAGGGCCAGGGCCTCTTTTGTCATCTTCTGGGTGAGCATCCTCTGGCGGCCCGCGATGTTGATGGTCTTTGCAGGAAGCCCCTGCTTCTGCATCATGCCTACGGCCTTGTTCATCTTGGTCAGCAGCAGGACATTCCTTTCCATCAGATAGGCGTAAACGCCCTGTCTCCGGTCGCTAACGGCGACGAGCCCTTCCAGGTTGTCCTTGAACTCGCCCCACATCGTCTGTACCTTGGTCAACTGGGTACGTATCGCGGGGTTCTCGGCCGGGGGAATACCCTGGCTCCGGTCGCCCGAAATCAGGGCGTTGAGGCTCTTATCGAAGAGGTCCGCCGTGGCCAGCACCGAGGCACTCTCCGCCTTTCCCTGGAGAAGCGCCGCGACCTCCTTTGTCATCTTCTGTGTGAGCATCCTCTGGCGGCCCGCCATGTTAATCACCTTCCCGTCGCTCTTGAGCTGCCCCACCGTCCAGAACGTGGCGATTATGGTAGCCAGAAGAAGCCCTATAAAACTTACCATGAGAAGACCCAACTTTACCCTTATGCTCATTTCCTCCCCTCCTCCTTGTTGTCGTTTTATCCCTGTTGTCGAGAATACGGGACGCCGTCCTACGGCCCCTGACCCGCCCTTTCTTTTAGCGCCTTTTTCCCGGGTTTGCCCGTCTTTTCCTCGAGCGCCTTGCCGGTGGAAGCGGTGAGCTCGGCCCTCTTCCGGGCCGCGTCGAGCCCGCCCATCTCGTCCGCGCTGAGGAGCCTGGCGATGTCCACGAGCACTATGAGCTTGTCGTCGAGCTTGCCGACGGCCGTGACGTACTCGGCGCCCACCGACGAGACAAGCTCCGGGG
>JAZGJJ010000133.1 GCA_036482575.1 Thermodesulfobacteriota bacterium | reverse complement strand
CTATGCCGGGTGTCGCGGCAAGCACCTCGTCCACGGCCGAGGGGTCCTCGATGGCGGTCTCGACCTTCTTCTTCTTGTGGTAGCCGCTCTTGTGGACCTGTATGTGGCCGGAGTGGAGACGCACGGAGTTCTCGACGAGCCGGTCCTGAAACCCGGTTACGAGCGACTGCTGGAAGAGCAAGACCGAGAGGCCGAAGCCAATAGCCGAAACGGTTATGAGCGAACGCCTTAAGTTCCGCCAGACGTTGCGCCAGGCCATCTTCAAGACTATCATCTTACCCTCTTCATGTTCCGGAGAGTGAATATACTATCGTCTATCGGCACGTCGAACTCGGCCTCGATGATGCGGAAGGAGGTCTGCTTGCCCTCCTTCTTTACGGGCACCATCTTCCAGAAGGTCGGTATGGTCCTCCCGCCGATCTCCTTTATGTCGGAAAACGTAAGGACCCTTATGAGCTCCCCCCTCTCGCTGTAGAACTCTTCCTTCAGGGGCATGTAGTCCTTTTTCCTTACCCAGTAGAGTATCCTGTCCCAGACCACTGGCGCATTGGGGCGGGGCCGGGCCTCCACGTGGTAGGTCGCGGCTCCGTCGAGCTCGACCTCGCCAAGGAGGGTGTGGGTGTAGTCGTCGACTATGCTCGACTCCTTCACGAGGTCGTCGTTCGTGAAGTCACTCCCCATCCAGGACTGCATCATCATGGACGGCGGTATCTTTATGACCCTCTCCACGCGCGGCAGGTAGTTCCACATCTCGGTCTCGAGTTTCAAGGTGCCCACGCCCTTTTCCTTCTGCGGGGAGAGGATGCGGATAAAAGTCTTCTTCTCGCGCCTCTTCTCCCAGACCCGCATCCTGAGCGTCCTCTCCCACTTCGGGTCCGTTATCGTCATCTCGTAGAGCCCGGTGGACGTATCCCCGCGGAGAAGCAGGTCCAGACGGCGGATGACCTCCGTGGCGTCGACCGGCTCGGCCCGGACGCTTGAAAGGGGGAAAAGGGGAACAATCAAAAAGCCCGCGAGGGCTATCGGGATAAGTCTATAGAGCAGCATAGGTAGAAACCCTTTACTTTTACGCCACTTATGGCTTATGGCCAAAATCGCTTCGGACTCTCTTATACCACAACTTTAGCACAATCCGTAGGAAAATGGAGGGGCGGTTTAAGGGGGAATTACGAAAAAGCACTTTATTGACAATAGGTTGGAGAGGGTGGTATGGTTGGGAAACCTGACCCGACACTATAAACAGGATCCCCCATGCCCTACTACCCTGTATTCCTGGACATAGAGAAGAAGACGTGCCTGGTCGTAGGCCCGGGCGGATGGTGGGATATTGACTTGCGACGATGAAAAAGGGTGGCCGATATGACGTGTCCGGGTTGATCGAGGAGCAGTTCGAGCCGGGTTCTCGCGGAAGGGTACACAAAAACCTGCTCGGGGTCAAGCGCAAGCGGGAGATGGACCGGATCGAGGCTGAGGAACTACTCCGGACCACGGGGGAAGCAATTCGTACCTACGACAGGAACCGTCGGTTCACCTCTGCGGATATATGTAAGGTTCACAAACTATGGTTAGGCTCGAAAAAGGTCCGCTTCGTAAGTATACGCCGTGCCGCTCTGCCTCAAGGAACGAGATTGTAAAGGCCATCGCCATAGTGCATGCCGAGTTGGTGTTAATTCACCCCTTCCGTGAAGGGAACGGCAGGATCGCGCGCCTGATAGCGACCGTAATGGCCATGCAGGCGGAATTACCCCCATTGGACTTTGGCGGCATTAAAGGAAAGACCAGACAGAAGTACTTCTCGGCGGTACAGGCGGGGCTGGATAAGGATTACGAACCTATGGAGAAGGTCTTCAGCGCCGTGATTTCCCGGACGCTCCGGGTTCGCGGGAAGCGGGGGATTTAGTTTCTTTAGACGCACTGGGTATCTTGAGGGATACGCTTACCCCTTCAATAGCCGTGGAACTGGAAACCGACGTGCAGAGCGATTCATCCCGTTCAGCGGCGTCTTTCAGGTAAGGGTTGGTCTCGATTAATGGCTTCTTTGACATCCTTGCATTATACTATAAATAGTACGCCAACGCATCAAAAATAAAAGGCTGTGAAGATGCCCTACTACCCCATATTCCTGGACATAGAGAAGAAGACGTGCCTAGTCGTAGGCGGCGGCGCGGTGGCCGAGAGGAAGGTCTTATCCCTCCTCTTCTCCGGGGCGCGGGTGGCGGTTATAAGCCCACAGCTTACAAAAAAGCTTAAGAGCCTTGTGAAGACGGGAAAAATCCGCCACACCGCCAGGCGCTATTGCGTCGGCGACATCGAAGGCGCATTCCTCGTGGTAAGCGCCACGGACTCCGAAGAGATAAACAAGGCGGTCTCGAAAGAGGCCCGGAAGGCCGGGACGCTCTTAAACGTGGTGGACCGGCCCGAACTCTGCAACTTCATCGTGCCCTCGGTGGTCGAAAGGGGGAGCCTGCTCGTGGCGATCTCAACCTCGGGGAAGAGCCCGTACCTGGCCAAGGCGCTCCGTAAAACGCTCGAGCGGAGCATACCGCCGGAGATGGCGGTGTTCGTGGAGCTCATGGGCGCGGTGAGGCGGAAGCTATTGAAAGAGAACGCCAAAAATGATAAAAAGGATAGGATTTACGAGGCGCTCCTCAACTCCCCCCTCCTTGAGTGGATAAAGAAGGGGGATAGGGCGGCGATCAACCGGTTTCTGAAAAAAACTGTCGGTGAGGAGGGGGAGGGCTACACGCTCTCGAAGCTAAAGGTAAAACTTTAGCCGTCCCGTCCGGATAAACCCGCCCGGCCCGCCCGGCCCACCCGACAAAGGTGGGCAGTGGTTTAAATGAGCTACGTATTTTTTCACATAACCGCGGCCCTCTACCTGGCGGCCACGCTCGTGTATACCGGCTATCTGGTATCGCACGGGGACAAGTTCGCCCGCGTCGCCCGGGACCTCCTTATCGGGGGCTTCCTCGCGCATACCATAACACTCCTCGGCCGGCTCGCCGAGGGCGGGCGGATACCCACGACCAGCCTGCACGAATCGCTTCTGCTCTTTGCGTGGCTTACGGTGGGCATATGCCTCTTCCTGCTTTTCAAGTACAACCTTTCGGTCCTCGGGGCGTTCGTCTCGCCGTTCGCGCTGCTGCTCGTAATAACGGCCTCGCTCCTGCCGAGCGAGATCGTGCCTCTTACACCCGTCTTGAAGAGCTGGTGGCTCCCGGTGCACGTAACGCTCGCCATACTCGGTAACGCGTTCTTCGCGCTCGCCTGCATACTGGGCGTGACCTACCTTATCCAGGAGCACTACCTGAAGTCGCACAAAGTGGGGGGAATGTACTTCGTGCTGCCGTCGCTCGACATTCTCGACGAGCTGGGTTACAAGTGCCTTACCTACGGCTTCCCTCTCTTGACGCTCGGCATAATAACCGGCGTCATGTGGTCCGAGTACGCCTTCGGCACCTACTGGATGTGGAAACACCGCCAAGTATGGTCTATGATAACGTGGTTTCTGTACGCCGCGCTCCTGCACGGGCGGCTCACCACCGGCTGGCGCGGCAGGAAGTCGGCGAAGTTCTCGGTAGTGGCCTTCGGGGTGCTCCTGGGCTCGTCGCTCATTATATACGTGCTGCTGGGTGAAGGCCACGGCATTTCAAACCGGTAAAGGCCGGGACATAAAACAGGACATAAGATAATGAACATTGTCATAGTAGGACTCAACCACAAGACGGCGTCCATCGAGATACGGGAAAAAATTTCCTTTCCCGAGGACTCCATAGGCGGGCCGCTTAAGGCGCTCGTGGGCCCGTACGGGCTGAACGAGGCGGCTATTATTTCCACCTGCAACAGGGTGGAGGTCATAGGGGTGGCCAGGGACATCGAGAAGGGCGTCTGGGAGATAAAGAGGTTCCTCTCGGAGCACCACTCGATCCCGCTCGAGGAGCTCGACGAGGCTCTGTACGCGCATTCGGGCGAAGATGCGGTGCGGCACATGTTCCGGGTCGCCGCGAGCCTGGACTCCATGGTCATGGGCGAGCCGCAGATACTCGGGCAGGTCAAGGACGCCTACAGCCTGGCCGTCCACAGCGACGCGGCCGGCACCGTCATAAACAAGCTCTTCCACAAGGCCTTCTCCGTGGCCAAGCGCATAAGGACCGAGACGAAGATAGGCTCGTCCGCGGTCAGTATAAGCTTCGCCGCGGTGGAGCTCGCCAAGAAGATATTCGGCGACCTTACGGGCAGGGGCGCCATGCTCGTCGGCGCAGGAGAGATGGCCGAACTCGCCGCCAAACACCTCCTCAACTCCGGCGTAAGGGAGCTCATGATAGCCAACCGGACCTACGAGAGGGCCGTCAACATGGCCAGGGAGTTCAACGCCACGGCCATAATGTTCCGGGAGTTCCCCCACTACCTGAAGGACGTGGACATCGTTATCGCCTCCACCGCCGCCCCGAAGTTCATCATAAGACCCGACGACGTCCGGGACGTGCTGGAGGAGAGAAGGCAGAGGCCCATGTTCTTCATGGACATCTCGGTCCCGAGGAACATCGATCCGCTCGTCAACAACGTCGACAACGCCTACGTCTACGACATAGACGACCTGCAGGGCGTGGTGGCGGCCAACATGAAGGAGAGGGCCAGGGAGGCCGAGCAGGCCGAGACCATAATCACCGAAGAGATAGGGAGTTTTTACCGGTGGGTCAAATCGCTCGACGTGGTGCCTACGATAATCGCTCTCAGGCGAAGCTTCGAAGAGATAAGGAAGAGCGAGCTCGATAAGGCGCTTCCCCGGCTCGAAGGGGCCTCCGAGAAAGACAGGGAGGCGCTCGACGCCATGACGCGCGCCATAGTGAATAAGATCCTCCATAACCCGGTAACGCACTTGAAGCGTGAGGCCAACAAGGTCGAGGGCGACCGCTACATAGAAGTGGCCAGAAAACTCTTCGACCTCGGGGATGAGGAGGCTGAGGATGAGATTAAAAAAACCGGAAGCGGGGAGAAGTAAGTCGGTCGACATAATGATTATCAGGAGGTGATTGGAATGGAGGGGATTAAAGAACAGGTCGTTAAAATGATTCGGGCTCTTCCCGAGGACGTTACGGTCGATGATATCATGGCGGAGCTGTACTTCAGGTTGCAGGTCGATGCGGGGCTGAAGGAGCTTGACGAAGGCAAGGGCATTCCTCACGAAGAGGTTGAAAAGCGGATGGGTAAATGGCTCGAACGGTAAGGTGGTCGCCGCAGGCGGTCTCCGGTTTCGAAGATACCTGTAACTACATAGCGAAGGACTCCGGGCACTATGCCGCTTTATTTGCCGGAAGGGTAAATGCCATTGTAAAAGCCCTTCCCGAATACCCTGAGGCCGGGCGGGTCGTACCGGAATACGGGGATGAAAAGCTACGGGAAAAAATTTAGGAGAATTACAGGATAGTCTATCGCATTAAGGGAAAGATAATAGAAGTTGTCGCTATCTGCCATGGAGCCAGGCCGCTGGACAAGTCTTTGTAGGAGATATTAAATCCCGAGGAATGTATATGGCTAAAATGACACCTGAAAAGTGGAAGCGGAAAATAACGGAAGGCATTAAAAACTGAAGAAGAAGATACGGATAGGCACGCGCGGCTCGATGCTCGCGCTCTGGCAGGCCGACTGGGTCAAGTCCGAACTCGAAAAAAAGCACGGCCTGGAGGTCGAGCTCGATAGGATAAAAACCACCGGGGACAAGATTACCGACGTGCCGCTGGCAATGGTCGGCGGCAAGGGCCTCTTCGTAAAGGAGATAGAGGAGGCACTCCTCTCCGGTCGCGTTCATCTCGCCGTGCACTCGATGAAGGACGTGCCCACGTTCTTTCCCGAAGGGCTCGGCCTCACGGCCATAACCGAGAGGGAGGACCCGAGAGACGTCGCCGTGGTGCGCGAAGGCAAGAAACTCTTCGAGCTTCCGGAGGGGGCGAAGATAGGGACATCGAGCCTCCGGCGCCAGGCCCAGCTCCTCGCTAAAAGGCCCGATCTGGAGATAGCCCAACTCCGGGGGAACATCGATACGCGCTTGAGGAAGCTCGAAGAGGGGCTGTACGACGCCGTCATCCTCGCGGGCGCCGGCATAAGGAGGCTCGGCTGGGCGGAGAAGATAACCGAATACATAGAGCCCGAAGTGATGCTCCCGGCCGTGGGCCAGGGCGCCCTCGGCATAGAAACGAGGATGGACGACGCGGAAACGAACGAACTCGTCGCGTTCTTCGACCACCCCGCGACCTCGGCCGCCGTCAAGGCCGAGAGGGCCTTCCTTAAGAGGCTCGAAGGCGGCTGCCAGGTGCCTATCGCATCTTACGGTACGGTCGAGAGCGAAGAGTTGACCCTTACGGGGCTTGTGGCCTCGACCGACGGCAAGACGGTACTAAGGGACTCCATAAAGGGACCGAGGGACGAGGCCGAAGGGCTCGGCACCGAACTGGCGGAGAGGCTGCTCAAGGCCGGGGCCTACGACATATTGAAAGAACTCTACCGGGTGGCGCCGCCAAAGTAGCGTGGACCGCGACCACCCCCGGGGAGGGAGGGGCCGCATAAGGCAAGTTGCGATGGAACCCATATCTTTATTCGAGCAGAAAGAGTTCCCCTTTTCCGGGCTGGACGAGCTCTTCCGGAACATGTCCGGCGAGATGGCCGACGGCTACGCCCTTGCCACCGGCGGCGAGGAGACGCGCCTTCTCTTTATCGTCACCGGTAAGCCCTACTCGGCCTCGGTCGAGGACGCCAGGGGCGGGAAGCTCACCCCTGTAAAGGATTTCTTCGAGTGGTACAAGGCCCGCTCCTCGGCGGCGATCGAGTTCTTCGAGGTCGACAGGAAGGTGCTGCTCGGCATGCTCGTAAGACGCACCCACCGGCCCCTGCAGAGCCTTACCGCCGACCTCGTGGACCTCGAGGAGATGACGGAGCAAATAGAGTCCGGGGAGAAAGAAGTCATCCTGGCCCTTGTCGAAAAGGGTACGGAGCGCGGCTTTGCCATGTTCGTGGAGGGCAAACTCGCCTTTGTGTCCCTCCTGGAAAAGGGGAAGGACGACGAGGACGAGCCGTCGCTCGAGAGGCTTATCTCCTACACCAGCAGCAAGGGCCGCGACCTTACCGTCGAGGTGTACAACAAGACGACCGTGGCGCCGGCGGAGGACTCGGCACCGTTGCCCAAAGAGGGCATTGCCACTTTCCATGGTAAAGGCCTTCCCGAGCCGCCGGAGGAAATACCGGAGGCCGAAGAAGCCCCGGAGGCCTATATCGAACTCGTGGAAGACGGTAAGGTAAAGGGTACGTTCCCGTTGGAGATCGCGCTCACCGTAGGAAGAGACGACACCAACGACATACCCATTAAGGTGCCCGGGGTGGCCCACGAGCACGCGGTGGTAAAGAAGACCGAGGACGGCTACTTCATAGAGGACCTGAAAAGCACCATAGGGACCTTCTTCAAGGGGATACGGATAGAGACCAAGGAGCTCCACGACGGGGACGAGATAACCATAAAGGCCCACATCCTCCGCTTCCACGGCCCCTCCGGGGACGCCCCGCCCTCCCCCCCCTCCCCCCCCTCCCCCGCTCCTTCGCCCGAGAGCCCCCCGGTACCGGCAAAGGAAGAGGAAAAGGAAAAGGAAAAAATTCCGCGGGCCGTGCATACGACCGCGTTCGTACTCGACGACGGGACCGAGTTCCCGCTCGGAAGCGTTACCACCATCGGCAGCGGTGACGATGCGGACATAAAGCTCCAGGGCGTGATGATGGCCAGAAAACACGCCGTCGTGGTAAGGGGCAAGGACATCTTCAAGATCATAAAGAAGGGAACGCTCGCGCCGCTCAAAATAAACGGTGAAAAGGCCGAGGAACACGTATTGAAGGACGGGGACGTGGTGGAGGTGGGCGGCCACACACTTACCTTCAGGATGTCGAAGTAACGGATGGCTACCTCTAAAAATTGCTCTTTTTCCCGATCTCTTCGTTAGGACTAAAATAAAAGTGCTCACATATTAGCATATATGCTGCGCTTTTTATTTTCGCCCTGCCTCGATCTCGAAAAAAATATCTAATTTTTAGAGGCACCCAGACCCCTCCGCCATCCGCCGCCCGCGAACAACCCGCCGCTACCTGTCTCCCTTTCTTAACCTCTGTGCCTTCTGCATGTTGGCGGCGGCCTCACGGTAGCCCGGCTTTAAGTAGAGCGCCAGGACGAACTCCTCAATGGCCTTATCCGTAAAACCCACCTTCAAGTAGACGGCCCCGAGCGCGTTGTGCGTTTCGGCATCTCCGGGGTTTACCCTTAAGATCGCCTTGTACTCCTCTACGGCCTCGCCAAGGCGGCCCTGTTTTGTGTAGGCGAAGCCGAGGTTGTAGCGGGCCTCCAGGTCGCCCGGCCGTAACTCGAGCGCGAGCCGAAAATGCTCTATGGCCCCGTCCACCATGCCCCTCTTTCCGTAAGCTATCCCCAGGTTGTTATGCGCCTGGACGTAACCGGGCTTGAGCCGTACGGCCGTTTTATACTCCTCCATGGCCCGGCCTATGAGGCCGACTTCGTCATAGGCGAGCCCCAGGTTATAGTGTCCGCGTGGCTTATTGGGGCTTTTCTTCGTCACGTCCTTCCAGAGCGTTATGCCGTCCTCCCAGACGAGGTTCCTCTTGTGGGCGGCGAAAGAGAGCGGCGCGGCCGTTAGAAGCAGCATAACCAGGGCGGCAAGCGGCAGGTTCTCAAGCTTCATCCGGTCGAACGCGCCGAATACGGCCGCGGTGAAGGCGACCGCCGCCCCCACGCTCGGAAGGTACAGCCTGTGCTCGAATATCACGTCCCTTATGGGTATTATCGAGGACTCGACCGACAGTGCCAGGAAGAACCACAGCATGCCGAAGGAAGCCAGAAGACCGTAACCGTTATTCGTCTTCCGTGACCGGATAAGGAGATAAACGGCAGAAGCAAAAAGGGCGGAAAGAAAGATAAACGACAGGAACACCTCCGGAGCAAAAAAGGAGCTATAGGCGGGGTAATCGTAATCCAGGTTCTGGTTTACCGGAAGGAAGAGCAGCCTTATATATGTAATTATCACCCTGAACTGCGTCAGCAGGTAACCTCCTCTGGAGACCGCCCTGTCCTCCTGGGAGGCCTCGTCCAGCCCCCCTATTATCTCCCCCAGGGGCCTGTCCGTTCCCACAAGGCTTAAAGGTATGATGGCGAGGGTCAGGAGAAAGGGGGTAAAATACGCTAACCTCCTGAGGCCTCCGCCTCTGAAGAATACGAGCTCGACCATGCATAACGCCAGCGGCAGGGTAAAGCTTATCTCCTTCGTCTTCATGGCGCACACCGTGGAGAGAAGGGAGAAGAAGAAAAAAGGGACGGCCCTGCGGAAGCCGTCCCCCTCAAGCGACGTCCGCGCCTTCATGTAAAGGGCCACCGACAAAAGGTAGAAGAGCGCGGCAAGGGACGCGAACCTCTGGACAATGTATGTCACGGCCTGGGTCTGGACCGGGTGGGAGATGAAGATAAGCGCGGCGCTTAAGGCGAAAAAATATTTTACCCGCCGGTCTCCCCCGAACCCCCTCATAGCGGGGGTTTCGAAAGCAAGGACCACCAGCCACCAGACCAGAAAACCGTTTATCGTATGGACCGCCAGGTTTACTATGTGATAGCCGAAGACGTCGAGCCCGCCGAAGTGGTAGTTAAGCGCGAAGGAGAGAAAGCCGACGTCTCTAGACCCCGAAGGGGGCCACAGGGCAAAGAAGTCCCTGATGCGCGGGTTCTTTATGATGTTGGAGGTGTCGTCCCAGTGGAACGTGTAGGAAAGCGTGTCGGAGTAAATAAGCAGACTCGTTACGGCTATAAGTAGAAGGGCGGCGGCGGGGCCGTACCTTCCGGTAAAAAAATTCTTTTTTGCCGCCTTTTCCACTGGTTTCCGAAAATTTATCATATTATCGCCCCCGTTGCAACGGGAAGTGGGGGGGGCGAACCATACCATTGCACCACGCCATTATTGATAATTACCCTTTCATCTGCTATATTAAGTGTCTATGCCTGCAGGGAAGGTATATCTGGTCGGAGCCGGCCCGGGAGACCCCGGCCTCATAACGCTCAAGGGCGTGGAGGCCATAAGGGAAGCGGACTGCGTAATATACGACTTTCTGGCCAACGCCCGCCTGCTCGAACACGCCCGTAAAGACGCCGAGACCGTCTACGTGGGCAAGAAGGGCGGCTCCAGGTACATAAGCCAGGATGAGATAACCGACCTCATCATAAAAAAGGCCCGGCGGTACGGGAACGTCGTCAGGCTCAAGGGGGGAGACCCCTTTATCTTCGGCCGCGGCGGTGAAGAAGTCCTGGCGCTGGTCAAAGCGGGGATACCGTTCGAGGTCGTACCCGGCGTCACCTCGGCCACGGCCGTACCCGCCTACGCCGGCATACCCCTGAGCCACAGAGACCACGCATCCTCCATTACTTTCTTGACGGGACAGGAATCGCCACGAAAGAAAAAATCCGCCATCGCGTGGGACAAGCTCTCCATGGGCGAAGGCACGCTGGTCTTCCTCATGGGATGGAAGAACATCTCATCTATAATAAAAAAACTCATGGATAACGGCAAGGCCCCGGATACCCCGACGGCCATGATACGCTGGGGCTCCATGGCGAAGCAGACCACCGTCATCGGCAGGCTCGACAACATAGTCGAGCTTTCAAGGGAAAAGGGGTTGAAACCGCCGGTTATAACCGTGGTCGGAAACGTGGTGAACCTGCGCAAGAGCTTCAACTGGTTCGAGACGAAGCCGCTTTTCGGAAAGAACGTACTCGTAACCCGCACCCTCGAACAGGCCGGCGCCTTCTCGCACCTCCTTAACAGGGCCGGTGCCGAGGCGATAAACTTCCCCACTATAAAGATAGCCCCGCCCGCCAGCTACAAGGAACTCGACCGCGCCATAGGGCGGCTTGGCGGGTACGACTGGGCTATATTTACGAGCGTAAACACCGTAAAATACTTCTTCGACAGACTTGGAAAGCTCGGTAAGGACGTGCGCGAGCTGAAGGGTGTCAGGATATGCGCCATAGGCCCCATGACCGCAAATGCGGTCAAGAGGCTCGGGATAAGGGTAGACCTCACCCCGCGGGAGTACAGGGCCGAGGCAATAATCGAGGCCCTCGGAAGGCGCAGGATAAAAGGAAAAAAGTTCCTCCTGCCGAGAGCGCTTAAGGCCCGTGAACTCCTGCCCGAGGAGATTAAAAGACTCGGCGGAAGGATAGACGTGGCCACCGCCTACAGGACCCTGAGGCCCAGGAAGGAGACGGGACGGATAAAGGAGATGCTCAAGGAAGGCGGTATAGACGTCGTGACCTTCACCTCTTCTTCCACGGTCACGAACTTCGTAAAGGGCTTTAAAAAGGGAGAGCTCGGAGAACTCTTAAGCGGGGTGCGCATTGCGTGTATCGGCCCCATAACGGCCGATACCGCCAGGGGGTTCGGCCTCGCGGTGGACATCATGCCCGGGGAGTACACCGTCTCGGCGCTCACCGAGGCCATGGCGGAATACTATAAAAGCGACAGGGACTCGTAAGAAAGGAAGGCACCATGAACTTTCCTAAGTACAGGCCGAGGAGGCTCAGGAAGACGGAGACGCTCAGGCGCATGGTGAGGGAGACGGTCTTAACGCCCGACGACTTCATACTCCCGCTCTTCGCCGTATACGGTAAAGGGGTCAAGAAGCCCATAGGCTCCATGCCGGGGCACTTCCAGCTCTCGGTGGACAAGGTCGCGGCCGAGGCTGCGGAGGCCGCGAAGCTCGGCATACCGGCCGTGATCCTCTTCGGCATACCCGAAACCAAGGACGAGACCGGCTCTTCGGCCTTCGACCCGAAGGGGCCCGTGCAGGAGGCCGTAAAGGCCATAAAGGACAGGTGCCCGGAGCTCGTGGTAATAACCGACGTCTGTATGTGTGAATACACTTCCCACGGGCACTGTGGTATCATAAAAGATAACGACGTGGACAACGACGCCACGCTCGAACTGCTGGCGAGGGAAGCCCTCTCGCACGCCGAGGCGGGCGCGGACATAGTGGCCCCCTCCGACATGATGGACGGCCGCGTGGTTAAAATACGGGCCGCTCTCGACGGGAACGGCTTCGACCACCTGCCCATAATGAGCTACGCGGCCAAGTACGCGAGCGCCTTCTACGGCCCCTTCCGCGAGGCCGCCGAGTCCACCCCAGAGTTCGGGGACAGGAGGAGCTACCAGATGGACCCCCCGAACACCGACGAGGCCATGAGAGAGGCGGCCCTCGATATCGAGGAGGGTGCGGACATAATCATGGTCAAGCCCGCGCTCCCCTACCTCGACATAATCCAGAGGATAAAGACGGAGACCGGCTATCCGGTGGCCGCCTACAGCGTAAGCGGCGAGTTCTCCATGGTCAAGGCCGCGGCCGAGAAGGGCTGGATAGACGAAGAAAGGGTCATGCTCGAAATGCTCACCTCCATAAAACGCGCCGGCGCCGACATGATACTCACTTACTTCGCGAAAGACGCGGCAAAGATACTGGCAAAGTAAAGAGTCCGTAACCATAAGATGACGGATCCCGGGTGGTTAAATGCAGGACTTTCTCCGTTGGCTTTATGGACATCCTATAGAAGCCGTCCTGATCTTCGTAGTAGTTATAATATTGGTGGAGCTGCGGGAAGGGCGGAAATAGGGAGCACGTTTAACCCCTGACCCATAACCATAGTCAACGGATCGACTCATAATAAGGAGACCATAAAAGTGCACGGAAGCGCGCCAAAAGGCCATCCCCACGAAGTGCCGGGGATGGAGGGCAAAGGTAAAGAGGGCGGGAAAGGTGGGAAGAATGGAAAAAAATGGCTGCCCAAGCTCATCGCCTGGGAGCTTACGAGGTCGTGCAACCTCGACTGCATACACTGCCGCGCCGCCGCGCGCTTCGGTCCCTACCCGAACGAGCTTACCACCGAGGAATGTAAAAAATTCCTCGACGACGTGGCGTCCTTCTCCAGCCCCATAATGATAATGACCGGCGGCGAACCCATGCTCCGGGACGACATCTGGGAGATAGCACGGCACGGCACGGACCTGGGCCTCAGGATGGTCATGGCCCCCTGCGGCGAGCTCGTCACCGAGGAGACGGCTAAGAAGATGATAGAGGCCGGCATCCAGCGGGTGAGCTTTTCCCTCGACGGCGCCACGGCCGAGACCCACGACAACTTCCGCCGGGTGCCCGGGGCGTTCCAGAGTGTGATGACCGCCATAGAGAACGTAAAGAAGGTGGGGCTCGACTTCCAGGTCAACACCACCATCTCGAAGCACAACCTCCACGAACTCCCCGATATTCTCGAACTCGTCATAGGCCTCGGCGCGAAGGCCCACCACCCGTTCCTTCTGGTCCCGACCGGCAGGGGCGCGGAGATGAAAGACCAGGAGATATCCCCCGAAGACTACGAAAAGACCCTTACGTGGTTCTACGACAAGAGGGAAGAGGTCCCGCTCCAGTTCAAGCCCACCTGCGCCCCGCACTACTACCGTATCTTCCGCCAGAAGGAGCGGGAGAAGGGGATCTCCGTCACGCCCGAGACCCACGGCATGGACGCCATGAGCAAGGGCTGCATGGGCGGGCAGACGTTCGCCTTCGTCTCGCACATGGGCAAGGTGCAGATATGCGGCTTCCTCGAAGTCGAGTGCGGGGATATAAGGAAGGAGCTCTTCAGTAAAATATGGGACTCTTCCGAGGTCTTCAAGGAGATGCGCGCCTGGGACGACTATAACGGCAGGTGCGGCTACTGCGAGTACCGCTCGGTCTGCGGGGGGTGCAGGGCCAGGGCCATGGCCTTTACGGGCGACTATATGGACGAGGAGCCGTTCTGCACCTACCAGCCCGGCGACGCGGCCAAAGAGGCGCGCGACAAGAAGAAAGAAAAGAAAGCGGCCGGCTCCGGGAGCTAACGTGGGATATACGGAATACAAGGTCGTCGAGCTCAGCACCGTCACCGACGAAGAACTCGAACGGACGATAAACGAAAAGGTCCGGGAGGGGTGGGCGCTCGACGGTATAAACTTCGCCATGAGGGATTCGTCCAAGAGGCCGTCCATGGCGTTCGTACTCTTTACCAGAAAGGCCGAGAAGGGGTGACCGATGATTGAAGAGCGGGAAGAAGCCGTGGAAGAAGGCGCCGAGCCCATACCGTACCCCAAGGCGGACCTCGTCGACAGGTTCCTTGCCAAGTTCATAGACTTCCTCGTTGCCGGGGCCTTATTTGTCTTCCCCTCGTTCGTGGGCCCTCTGGCCGGCGTCACCTATATCTTGATATGCGACGGCCTGAGGGGCGGCGGGGCGGGACGGGGCGGGGGGAGCTTCGGGAAAAGGATCGTGGGGCTCAGGGTGGTATCGCTCGTCCGGGAAGGACGGTCCTGCGACTTCAAGGAGTCGATAATAAGGAACTCGGTCTTTGCCGCGTTTGTCGCGGCCTATATCCTTCTCGGCTGGATACCGTATATCGGGAAGCTCCTGGCCTTCCTCGCGGGCATGGCGATCGTCGCCACGGAGATGGCGCTCGTCTACAGCGATGATAAGGGGATACGGTTCGGCGACAGCATAGCGGACACAATGGTGGTTGGGCCGGAGGGGGAGGGGGAGGGGGAACCCGAGGCTACTCCTTAGTTCCCTACATCAAACCGTTCAGCCGACCTACCGTTCATTGGCGTTCATTGGCGTTCATTGGCGTTCATTGGCGTCCATTGTTAGATTGACCGGGTCAGGCGACCTTTTCGACCTTCCAGTCCTCACCTACCCAGAGCCCCACGACTTCCATATCCGGATACCAGCCCTTTATCCTCTCAACCGAGGCACGTATGTTCTCCACGTGGGTCTCCTCGTCCACCGGGTTTCCGTCGCAGTCGTGGTGTCCCGCGACCCCGATGATACTCGATCCGTGGAGGCCGACCGATATCTCGATCTTTTTCCTGAGTGCGGCGATAACCGGCTCGCTGTCGCCGCTTTCGGCGATAAGCCCGTCGACGCCCGGCTCGGTTATGGCATCCACGTAGCTGACGCCGTGGTTGGTTTTAATATACTCGTTTACCGGCAGTTGCGTCCTGCCGTCCATGCAGTTCACGACGGTTCCGAAGCTCACGGCTAACCTCCTCTAAAAAAAAGTTCCGGCCGGGCGGCCGGGTTCATGGGCTTTCTCTCTGCCGGGGCCCCCTATCTGTCTTCCCCTCGCTCGCGGACCCTCCGGCGGGCATCAAATATCTACTCACATGCGACGGCTTTATAGGCGGGGGGTCGGGGGGGGTATATCGGGTTCGGGTATATTCACGTGCCGGAAGAGTACGCGAACTTTTCCCGGTAAAAGCTTCTAAAAGATTTTCAGCGTTATGAACGGCTTACGGGGGTTCCCTACCCCTCTATAAGCTCCATGGGCTCGCCGCAGCAGACAAGCTCTCCGCCGCCCGCCTTTGTGACCGTCACCTCGTTGCCGCAGACGTTGCACCTGTATTTTTCGCCTTCGCTCCTTACCTCCATCTCGCTACCCTCCTTCCACCGCTCCGCCGCACGTTCACTCCGTCTTCCCCCGCCCCAGGCACGCCGAGAGGGCCGGGTAGTACTTCTTCGTAACGGCCTCGTCGAACTTTATGCCGGCGGCGTAGTTCCCGCCCACGGGGTGGACCCACCGTATTATGCCGTTTATCTCCTCGGTCACCCTTGTATCGTCCTCGGTAGCGAAGATCACCTCCACCAGGACCTTCTCCCCCTCCCTTACCTCGTTAAGGAGGTAGACCCCCATGCCTCCCCTGTTTATGTCGACGGCCTCGGCCCCCATCGGCTCCCTGCCGTCAAGGGGATTCACCTTCACCTCGGCTATGAGGTACCTCCTGCCAATCCTTCTCCGCTCCGACATCTTCGCCTCCTTAAAGCCGAATCCTTACCGCCGAAAATCTTAAAAATCCGTCCACCGTGAAGAAGGGCCTCTTAATTTATAACATCTCTTACAAAAATTCGGAAGTAATTTCTTTCCATTTTTAGAGCATCCGGCAGGGCTCGTAAGCCTCGGGAGCCCTGCATACCGGCCCGTCACAGACTATGTCTTCCATCCCATACCCCACCCTCCACCTCTGCCGCACCCCTAATATGTATAGCACAATCCCATGCGCTCGGCCACCGTTGTTCGGGCCCGCGAGGAAAATACATCTTTAGGGGTTATGCCGGAGCCCTTCCATTCCCGGAGGCATTATGTCAAACGGGCTATATTTGAGCTATTTTAGTTCATTTCTAGCCTTTTTTAGCCATTTTTAGCCATTTTTGGTCTATCGTGATCTGGCTCAAGATATTTACCACGCCCATTCAGGGAAAAAGCGCATAATACGTTATGTAAAAAGGCCGTGTTTCGGCTTTTTTTAGCCATCTTAATCCCTTTTTTGGCTGTTTTTGGCCTATTTTGCCTCACCTAAGCATATTTACTGCACCCCTGCAGCAAAAAAGGGGCGCGCATATTATGTAAAAAAACTATATTTAGGGCATTACTGCCTATTTTAGCTATATTTTTACTATTTTTGGCCTCTTTAGATTACTTTATGGATTCGGCCGGAGGTACTCCCGGCTACTTCCTCTTGTAAATATCGAGCCGGTTATCCGAAAGCGGAGGATACCCGGAAACCTCCTCCCCCCACCTGTATACGGTCCGCTCGGGCGAGACGATATGAACGACCCCGACCAGGTCGAAGTGCTTCCTCCGGTACTCGTCGAACCAGTCGAATATGAAGCCTCCGGGCCACTCGCTTACGCCCCACGAGCTCAGCGCGTTCACGAACACCAGAAACTCCGGGCGTGCGGACTCTATCTCCCGGGCCATCTCCCGCTGCATCTTCAGGGCATACTCATGGTCTTCAAGCATGGCATATGTATAGATGTAGCCCGTGGCGGACCGCCTCCCGGAATAGAAGTATATCTGCGGCTCCGAGCCGATTACGGCTATGCTGTCGTTATCCGAGGAGTGTTCCCGGATATAGCTTGCGACCTCCACGGTTTCGGGAAAAGGCCTTATGCCGTAGACCTTGCGTGTCGCCTCAAGCGGGCCCATACGGAAAAAGAAGTCGTTTTCCTGGTAGGCGCCGTGGAAAAAGGCCGCGAGCGCAAGAACCGCCGCCGCCCCTTTTTTAAAGGCGGGGGTACGGGCATTGAAAAACAGACGCGCCACCGAGCTTGCTCCGACGCCGCCTAACAGGGCGATTGCCGGCAGGAGAAGGATGAAGTAATGGGGCCTGAAGTAGAGGCCCGGGCAGGTGGAGAGCAATGACGCCGCGATAAAACCCGCAGGGAAAAGAGATCTGTCGCGCGTCCGCTTATTGCACAGGATAGAGACAAGCCCCATCGTCGCAAGACCCCATACAAAAGCCGCCGAACCGTACATAATCGCAAGCCTTAACCAAAGCACCCGCAGCCCCACCGAGAGGTCGGTCTGCGCCAGGTATTCACGGGGATAGACGAAGGTCCAGAACCAGAACCTGTCGAAGACGCCGGCATAAAAGAGAATGGTGCAGGTCAGGACGAGCGGGAGCGCGGCGGCGGCCGAAAATAAGAGGCACCTCCGGACGCACCGCGACCATACGACCGGCCGGCGGCCGAGCTCGCCGAAGAGAAGGTAGAGCCCCCCGAACGCGACGAAGAACGCGCCGTGCTGCTTCATTATGAAAGCCACCCCAAGGAGCAGCCCGATCAGGAAAAGCGACCCTCCCCCCCCTTCCCCCCCTTCCCCCCCTCCCCGGCCGGACTCGACGGCTCGGAGCAGCAACAATATGCCGCCCAGTGCCGGGAGTATGACGAAGTGCTCGGCATTGGCGAAAATACCCTGAACAGAAGGACTAAGCGAGAGGAGGGCGAAAAAACCGGCGGCCGCGGCACCGGTAAAGGGGTCGTAGATCCTCCTGGCGAGCAAAAAGACGAGGACGATAGTGACGGCGTTGATGACGAGCAGGCCCAGATGTATCCCCGCGGGGGTCTGGCCGAATGCCGCCATAATGACCGCATACGCCGCGTAGATCCCCGGCATCTTCATGTTGTAGGCCTTTGCGTACGGCGGGACGCCCTCGAGCATGAGCTGCCCGGCATAGGCATATTCCCCTTCATCCCGTTCCAGCGGGACGTCCAGGAGTTGGAAACGTACCGCGGCCGCAAAAACAATGATAACAACAAGCGCGACCCATGCCGGGTAAGATCCCGGAACGGGGCCCGGCCGGCCCCCCCCGGGATCCCTTTGAGTTGCCGTGCCTTTGAGACTTCCCGTATCCATCTTTGTCTTCTTGAAATACTCCCTTGTTTTACCTATACTTGTATACGCGGTCTCTATCGGGCAACGACCTTCAATATAATGGAAAAAAACTTAAATGACAAGCTCGCAGAGCGCGCCTTTAACTCGTCCCCACATATCTTCAGGCTACAGGCCACCGGCGGGGGGGGAGGGGGGGGTATCCGGTATGCTCTGGGTATAGCCGCCATAGGTAGGTGCGAATGGGTAGATACGACAAGTGGATAGAGGTATACGAAGAGCCGGGGGCTTCGAGGTGCTCGATGCCGCCCACTACGGCTCGAAGGAGGGCGACGGGATCGTGCGCCACTTCTACACCTTCCGCATGAAAAAAATCGGATGATACCCTTAAAGGACGACAACCCCACCAGCACCTTCCCCTACGTCACGGTGGCGCTCATAGCGCTCAATACAATGGTCTTTATCTACCAGAGCTCGCTCGGACAGGGCATGCTCGGCCCAATAAAACTCGGGCAGGTAAAGCTTGACCTCTTTATCCTGAAGGCCGGGGCCATACCGTACGAGATAACCCGCCTGCGGGACATCATCCCCGAGAACTTCCTCCCCCCTCCCCTCTCGCTCTTTACGGCCATGTTCGTACACGGGGGTTTTATGCATCTCGGCGGCAACATGCTCTACCTCTGGATATTCGGCGACAACATAGAGGACAGGCTCGGGCACCTGAAGTTCCTCATCTTCTACCTCTCGACCGGCGTGGTGGCGAGCCTCACGCACGTCGTCATCCACCCGGACTCGGCCATTCCGATGATCGGTGCGAGCGGCGCGGTGGCCGGCATACTCGGCGCCTACTTCCTGCTCTTCCCGAGGGCCCACGTCAAAACGCTCATAATCGTCTTCTTCTTCATCCGGGTGGTGAGTATCCCGGCGGTAATCTTCCTCGGCATCTGGTTCGCCTTCCAGGTCCTTAGCACCGCCGCCGGGGGCGGCATCGCCTGGTACGCGCACATAGGGGGGTTCGTCGCCGGGACGGCCGTGGTGTGGTCCGCCGTGGGCGGGGGGAAGGGCAGAAAGAGGGGACGGCGAGGGCGATAGAGGGTAAAAGACCTTGACAATCCGGCGCCTTTAAATTACCTTATTTTATTAGACAACGCCCAGGTAGCTCAGTTGGTAGAGCAGAGGACTGAAAATCCTCGTGTCGGCGGTTCGACTCCGTCCCTGGGCACCACCTACTTATGGGGGCAACTCGTCACGGGTTGCTCTTTTCTTCTATGACACGAGGATTTACAATCCTTGTGTCGGGGTGAAGCGGCCCGGCAAAAACCGCCGGGCCTTTGTCGGTAAGGTAGAGACCTTCTATAATGGCCGCCGCATTGCGGCGGCCCCCCGACCGACTCCGTCCCTGGGCACCACGATTAAGACAAGGGGCCCGCTTAAGCGGGCCCCTTTTACGTTGACAAACCCTTGACGATGAGTATTATTGGGGGAAGGTAGGGGGAGGGAAAATAAACGGCCGTTGTGGGGCTGTTGAAAAAAGCAATATTCCTGTCACTCCCGCGAAGGCGGGAGTCCAGAAGTCCTTGAAATAACTGGATTCCTGCTTTCGCAGGAATGACTACTTTTTTGAAAAAGACACTTTTTCAACAACCCCGTTGTCCCTATTTAAACTTGAACTCCTCCGCGAATATCGCACGCGCCTGATCGCCGACGTAGTCACCGGCAAGCTCGACGTGCGAGAGGCAGAGGCGAACCTGCCTGACGAATCCGAAGACACCGAACCGCTCGATGAGGAAACTGAAGAACCGGATGAGATGATCGAAGAAGGCATGGAGGTCAAGGAATGACCGTCCCAGTACAGCCGAAGATCTACCATATTATGCATGTGGACCGGCTACCATCCATCATCGCTGATGGGAGCTTGTGGTGCGACCGAGAAGTCGGCAGGCGACTCTTGCCTGGCAGCACCATTGGCATGGAGGCTATAAAGCAGCGGCGGCTGAACGAGATAACTCTAACCAGTCATCCGACCTTGTATGTGGGCGACTGTGTGCCGTTCTATTTTTGTCCGCGCTCTACCATGCTCTATGTGATCTATCAGGGCAACCTCCCTGACTTGACTTATCGCGATGGACAAGGTTCCATTATTCACTTGGAGGCCGATCTTCATGAATCCGTCGCCTGGGCCGAGCAAAACCAGAAGCGTTGGGCTTTTACGCTGTCGAACGCTGGTTCGCGTTTTTTTGAAGACCGTTGCGACCTGAATCAACTGGATGAAGTCAAGTGGGATGCAGTCCAGACAAACCGCTGGAGCGGCAATGGTATTTCGCCATCGGTCAAGGAGGGCAAACAGGCGGAATTCCTGATCGAGGGGCAATGCCCATGGGAATTGGTCGAGCGCATAGGCGTGTTATCATCTAATGTCCGCGAGAAGGCCAGCGCGGCTATTAGGGCGGCTACCCACAAACCACTTGTAGAGATCATGCCCAACTGGTATTATTAACGGAGGCGGAGAGACCAATGATCACATACAAAAAAGGCAATATACTCACCGAAGACGCAGAAGCCCTGGTCAACACCGTCAACTGCATCGGCATCATGGGGCGTGGCATCGCGCTTCAGTTCAAGAACACCTTCCCGGAAAACTACAAATCCTATGCTACGGCCTGCAAGCGGAACGAGGTGGAGCCAGGACGGATGTTCGTCTTCGAGACCGGCCAATTGACGAATCCACGCTATATCATTAACTTTCCTACCAAGCGCCACTGGCGCGGCAAAAGCCGGGTGGAGGATATCGATGCCGGCCTTGTGGCATTGGCGGAGGAAATTCGGTCGCGAAACATCCAGTCGATTGCGCTTCCACCACTTGGTAGCGGATTAGGCGGATTGGACTGGTCTGAGGTACGCCCACGTATAGAGGCGGCGCTAAGGAAGTTCGGAGACGTGAAGGTCGTTGTCTTCGAACCAGGCGGTGCGCTGGGCGATGCGCGAGCCAACCACTCGACCGATGTGCCCAAGATGACCGCAGGGCGAGCGGCGCTGGTCGGGCTGATGGATCGCTATCTTGGAGGCCTGCTCGACCCCTTCGTGACGCTATTGGAAGTTCACAAGCTAATGTATTTTATGCAGGAGACCGGAGAATCGCTACGGCTCAAGTTTCAGAAAGGTTCGTACGGCCCATACGCCGAGAACCTCCGTCACGTACTTAACGCCGTTGAGGGACATTTGGTGTCCGGCTACGCCGATGGTGGTGATGCGCCGGACAAGCAAGTCAAGCTGGTTCCGGGAGCCGTTCAGGATGCCACTGCCTTTTTGGAACATCATGCGAAAACCAGGGCCCGTTTCGACAAGGTGGCGGAACTGGTAAAGGGGTTTGAGTCGCCCATAGGACTGGAACTGCTATCCACGGTGCATTGGGTGATAAAAAACGAATCCGTCCGTTCAGTTGAAGATGTGATAAGACATACCTATGCTTGGAATGACCGCAAGCGTCAATTTACTCCGCGGCAGATTGCTCTCGCGGTGGATGTGCTATCGCAGAAGGGCTGGATAAACAGAATTGAAACGTGAGAGAATCCATGAAACCGACCGATACCACAGAGCGCGGCCTCGAACGGCTGGACATAGCAGGGACCGACATAGCAGGGACGACCGACATAGCAGGGACAGCGACCGTTTTTTTATCAC
>JAZGJJ010000132.1 GCA_036482575.1 Thermodesulfobacteriota bacterium | reverse complement strand
CGCTTGTCGAATCGTTCGGCCTCGACGAGGCGTTTCTGGAGGTGGAAGGGGGGGAGGCCGAGGAAGGGGGGGAGGGGGGGGAAGAGAAAACCGTTTTTACTAAAGCGCTCGATATAGCGAGGGAGATAAAGAAACGGGTCAGGAAGGATCTCGGGCTCACCTGCTCGGTGGGGATAGCGCCGAATAAGCTCCTCTCCAAGATGGCGAGCGAGCTCAAGAAACCCGACGGCTTTTCGGTCATAAGGGAGAAGGAGGTGGAAAAGGTCCTCCGTCCCCTTCCGGTCAGGAGCCTCTGGGGCGTGGGGCCGAAGACCGAGGCGCGGCTTAAAGAGATCGGCATGAAGACCGTCGGCGAGCTCCGGGAGGCCCAACTCCTCTACCTCGAGCGGACTTTCGGGCCGTCCTTCGGCAGGATGCTCCACGACCACTCGCGCGGCATCGACGAGAGCCCGGTCGTCCCCTTCCACGAGCCGCAGTCGATAAGTCGGGAGCTTACCTTCGAGCGGGATACCGGGGACAGGCATTTATTGAAGGGGACGCTCTACGAGCTAACCAAAGACGCGGCCGGACGGCTCAGGGAGAGGAAGAGGAAGTGCCGGACCGTCACGCTTAAGATACGCTACGCCGACTTCCAGACGATTACGAGGTCCTATACCGTACACGACGCGACCGATTCGCTGAACTCGATCTGGAAGTCGGCGTTAGAGGCGCTGGAGAGGGTCGAGTTCACCAAAAAGGTGAGGCTCGTAGGGGTAAAGCTCTCGGGGCTTGAGGGGTGAGGGGCCCTTTTTGTATCTTTGATAACCATATGATTTGTAGGCACTAATTCTGCTGGCATGCTCTTAATGTTTACAATAGATGTTTTTAAGTTGACAATATGCAGGTTTTTGGTTTACAATAAGGTTGTTCGATGTTGACAGTAAATCCTCCATCTGGCGACGATAAAAACATGTCTAAAAGAAAGCAAAAAGGCGATACCGTAAAGCAGTTTATAATAAAGCATATATCCGATCATTCCGGAGATATTGCTCGTTTTGTTTGTGAAAAGTTTGATATTTCCAGGCAGGCAGCTAACAGGCATTTGCGTCAGTTAGTAAGCGATGGTGCGCTTATAGCTACGGGGAGCACTCGCAACAGGCGGTACAGTTTAGCTCCTTTAGTTGAGAAGATAGAGCATTTCCCCATCGTATCCACTCTACAAGAGGATAAGGTGTGGCGTGAACGTGTGGAACCGTTACTAACGGGAGTTCCCGAGAATGTTTTGGATATATGCCATTATGGGTTCACGGAGATATTTAATAATGTTATCGAGCACTCCGAGGGCTCAAATGTATCCATTGGAATAAACTATACCCCTGCAATGATTGAGATAGATGTAAGAGATGACGGGGTGGGGGTTTTCAATAAGATTACAAAGGCTTTACGGTTAGATGATGAGCGCCATGCCATCCTTGAGTTGGCAAAAGGGAAGCTTACAACCCAGCCGGAGACACACACCGGCGAAGGGATTTTTTTTAGTTCGCGCATGTTCGATAACTTCTCGATGCTCTCGGGGCGGCTCTTTTTCCAGCATGACGAACCGGGTGATGATTGGTTGCTCGAAGACCATGAGGAAAAAAATAAAGGAACTTTTGTGGCCATGAAAATCAGCCCACATTCTAAGCGTACCTCAAGGGAGGTGTTTGACAAGCATGGAACAATAGAGAATCCATTAAGTTTCAGTTCTACACATGTGCCCGTGTTGTTAGCTCAATATGGGGACGAGAATTTGGTTTCGCGGTCACAGGCGAGACGTTTGTTAGCCCGTTTCGAGCGTTTTGAAGAAGTATTTCTTGACTTCAAAGGAGTAAGGACTGTCGGGCCTGCTTTTGTGGATGAGATATTTCGAGTATTCCGTAATCATAATCCAAGAACGCGTATTTTATGGATCCGTGCGAACAAAGCAGTTGAGAATATGATCAAACGGGTTGCTACTGATGACCAGGGGCAGTTGCCACTTATAAGTGATTAACCGTGCCCCCCCCTACCCCGGCCAGAGCTTACCGGCGAGTACCTTCAAGAGTCCGTCGAGCGTTCCGGGCTCCGTTGCGGAGATCGCCACCGCGTTGTATCTCCGGGATAGGTTCCTCGCCGTCTCCGGCTCGACGAGGTCTATCTTGTTCAGGACGACCAGCCTCGGTATCTCGGAGAGGCCGACCTCTTCAAGGAGTCCCTCGACCGTCTCCATCTGCGCTTCGAGGAGCGGGCTTCCCGAGTCTACCAGGTGCAGGAGCAGGTCCGCGTCCCGCATCTCCTCGAACGTGGCCTTAAAGGCCTTCTTAAGCTCCCCGGGCATGCGCCGGATAAAGCCCACGGTGTCGGTTATGACCGCGTCACGCTCGCGGGGGAACCTCAAGCGCCGCGTGGCCGTATCGAGCGTGGCGAAGAGTTTGTCTTCCACAAGCGTCTTGCTTTTGGTAAGCGCATTAAGGAGAGTTGACTTTCCCGCGTTCGTGTAGCCGACGATAGATACTATCGGTATGCCGCTCCGGGCCCGCCGTCCCTTCCTCTGCTCCCTGCCCCGGCTGAGACTCCTGAGCTCCTTTTCGAGGTGGCTTATCCTGTCTCCGACCTTTCTTCTATCGACCTCGAGCTTGCTCTCTCCGGGCCCCCTCCCTCCGATGCCTCCCATGAGCCGCGAAAGGGCGGTGCCCTTGCCCGTCAGCTTGGGGAGGAGGTACTTAAGCTGGGCGAGCTCGACCTGCACCTTGCCGTCCCGCGAGTGGGCGCGCCGGGCGAAGATGTCGAGAATGAGCTGCGTCCGGTCTATTACTTTTAGTTCGGTTATCTCGCCCAACTCCCTTATCTGCGTGGGACTAAGCTCCTGGTCGAATATCAAAAGGGTGGCCTCTTCCTGAAGGGCTTTTATTATTAGCTCCTTTATCTTGCCCGTGCCCATGAGGTAGCGCGGGTTTATCCTGCCCGGCCTCTGGCACATCCTATCCAGCACCACGATGCCGCTCGTCCCGGCAAGAGAGGCGAGTTCATTGAGAGACTCGAATTGTTCGTCTTTGGGTGCCATGGCGACGCTTACCAGTATTGCCCGCTCCCGCCTGTCGTCGACGTCACGCACCAGGGCCCTGCCCATCTCCCCCTCCAGCGCCTCGGTGAAGGCGGCCATGTCGAGGTCGAGAGCGTGGAAGGGGCGGGGCGGGTCGACCTCGTAGGTCTTCCCTTCGCGGCTAAAGGGCAGGAGGTGGGCCGTGTGGACGTCCGAGGGGAGGCCGTCTGTGCCGACCCCTATGGCGGCCATCATGTCGAGACGCAAAAGTGCGAGGTCCGTGAGGTCGTCGGTGGAGAGAGGTTCGTTCTTCAGGTGGGTGTGGACGCACCTCACGCCCCGGAGGCTGCTCCTTCCGAGCGGTTTTAGTTCCGGGATTAATATTTCTCTCTCGTCGCCGACGATGGCGGCAACGACCGTGCCGCGCCGGTCGACGATTATTCCGATCTGGCGGTTGAGCTCTTGGGAGAGCTCGGTCATGTATCTGCCGAGTTCCGGGGTTACGAGGCGCTCGGGCGGTATGCGGCGGCGGTAGATCCGCTCAAGCGCCTTTACCTGGCTGGATTTTAGGCCCTTGGTGTTTCCAAATAGCTGAGGGATAAGCGATACTCCTTATGGTGGATTTTGCGACAAGGTCCCGAGCTACCGTTAAAAAAGTTTCCGAATAGTTTAGGAATTGATTATACTCCTTACGGTGAATTTTATCCTTAAAAAGTATATCACCGAGCTGCCTTCCGGACAATGATTATTGAATTGACCCCGCACGTCTTTTTTGATAATTTTCAACCATGGCAAAGGACTGTTTTTCCAGTTTCCCCAAGATACTCGTAGGAGGGGAGTGGCTTAAGACCGGCAAAGAGCTTCAGGTCTTAAGCCCCTACGACGGCGAGGTCGTCGGGACCACGTGTCTCGGGGGCGAGGAGGAGCTCGACCGCGCGCTCGCCTCCGCCGATGCGGCCTTCGAGACGTTAAAAAAACTGCCCGCGTATAAGAGGGCGGAGATCATAGGCCGGGTGGTCGATGGCTTGAAGGAGAGGCGGGAAGATTTAGCCCGCACCATAGCGCTCGAAGCGGGAAAGCCCATAACCGACGCGCGGGTGGAGGCCGCCCGCGCGGCGAACACCTTCCAGGTGGCCCTTGAGGAGACGAAGAGGCTCGGCGGCGAGCTAATCCCGCTCGACATAATCCCAGGGGCCGAGGGAAGGGTGGGGCTTGTAAAAAGATGCCCGGTAGGTTCGGTGCTCGGCATAAGCCCGTTTAACTTCCCGCTGAACCTCGTCGCCCACAAGGTCGCCCCGGCCATGGCCGTCGGGTGCCCGATAATCATAAAGCCCGCCACCAAGACCCCGCTAAGCGCGCTTCTGCTCGGAGAGATAGTCGCAGGCGCCGGGTGGCCGGAGGGAGCGATAAGTGTCGTCCCTTCGCCGGGCCCTCTGGTCGAGAAGCTGCTTGGCGACGAGAGGGTAAAAAAGCTCACCTTTACCGGGAGTGCGGAGGTGGGCTGGAGGTTGAAGGAGAAGGCAGCGCGCATCAAGGTTACTTTGGAGCTTGGCGGCAACGCGGGCGTTATCGTCCACGAGGACGCGGACCTGGAGTTCGCCGCTAAAAGATGCACGGTCGGCGCCTTCTCCTACGCCGGACAGGTGTGTATCTCGGTTCAGCGGATATACGTCCACCGGAAGGTGTTTTCGGAGTTCAAGGACAAGTTCGTCGCGAATATTAAAACCTTAAAACTCGGCGACCCGATGGACGAGACGACAGAGGTCGGGCCCATGATAGACGAGGGCTCGCTCAAGAGGACCGGAGAGTGGGTGAAGGAGGCCCTGGACGGCGGGGCCGAGCTCCTTACGGGCGGCAAGAGGTGGGGAAAGGGAAAGGAAAAGGGGAAAATTTTCGAGCCGACGGTCCTTACCGGCACGACCCCGGAGATGAAGGTCTCTTGCGAGGAGCTATTCGCCCCGGTCACGACGCTCGAGCCTTTCGACGACTTCGAGGCGGCGCTCAGGGAGGTTAACCGTTCCCGCTACGGGCTTCAGGCCGGAGTCTTTACGAGCGACACGAAAAAAATATTCCGCGCCTTCGACACGCTGGAGGTAGGCGGGGTCGTGGCGGGTGACATCCCGACCTTCCGGACCGACAACATGCCCTACGGCGGGGTGAAGGAGAGTGGCTTCGGCAGGGAAGGGGTGCGCTACGCAATGGAGGAGATGACCGAGATGCGGCTCCTGGCGCTCAACCTGTCGTAGAGTCCTGTGTGCGCGTAGAAAAGGCCCAAAAAAACTTTCGCGGACCTGAAAAAAAGCCTTGAATTTTACCTTTGTTTGGGTTAGTATAATAGTTCTGAGTACTGTATACTGTATACACAAGGGAAAGGTGGTGATGGGAGTTGGCGCTTAAGATTACAGAGGATTGCGTGGCCTGCGGCGTGTGCGAGCCTGAGTGTCCGGTGGACGCCATAACCGAAGGCGACCCGCTATATATTATTGACCCCGATAAGTGCATTGAGTGCAAGGAATACTTCGACGAACCGAAGTGTGCCGAGGTATGCCCCACGGACGCCTGCGTGCCCGCCTGAGTTTTTAAGCTCCACCCCCGTGCCGCGGCCCTGCCAGTAACTCAAGGGGCGGGCATGGAAAACGGTTAAAAAGACTTCCACTTAAACACTGCGGCAAATCCGGCCTTCCCGCCTCTCTACACCGGCGGGAAGGCCGAGTGCCCTAAGCCAAACGAGTTAAAGATGAAAGAGTTCGCGGTATTTTGGGGCTGTACCATACAGAGCCGCTTCCCGTTCCTGGAGAAGTCGACGCGCGTCGTTATGGACGCCCTGGGGCTGCCCTACAGGGAGGTCGACGGCTTTACGTGCTGCCCGGAGAAATCACTCGTCAATAATGTCGACCACGGGCTGTGGACCCTTACCGCGGCAAGGAACGTGGCGATCGTGGACGAGATGGAACTCGACATAGTAAGCCCGTGCACCGGGTGCGTCTCGAACCTCGCCACCGTGGCGAGCGAGCTAAAGGTCGACCCGGGAAAGAAGGAGGAGGTCAACGGTCTCCTTAAGGAGGTCGGCCGCGAGTTCAAGGGCGAGGCGAAGCTCAGCCACCTCGTGCCCTTCCTGCACGACGAGGTCGGGGTAAACACGATAAAGGCCAGGATAGAGAAGGATTTTTCCGGCATGAGGTTCGCCATTCACTACGGCTGCCACATGATGAGGCCGTCACACGCCTTGAAGAACGACGACCCGCTCGAGCCGAAGAAGTTCGATAATATAATAAGGGCGCTCGGGGCGGTGAGTCTCGAGTTCCCCACGAAGCTCATGTGCTGCGGCCAGGGGCTCGACAGGGTCGACCAGCACGACATGGCGCTCCACATGGCGAGGATAAAGCTCCGGGAGCTCAAGCGGATAGGCGCCGACGCGCTGGTCCTCTGCTGCCCGTCGTGCTACTTGCAGTTCGACAACAACCAGTTCCTGATGGAGAGGGAAGGCGAGAAGTTCGGTATACCGGTCCTCTACCTTACCGACCTGATCGGGCTTGGCATGGGGTTCCAACCCGAAGACATGGGCCTTTCCTACCACAGGGTGGACGTAGGGCCCTTTCTTGAGAAGTGGGAGCGCGGCCACTCAAGGCCGTCGCCGGCCGCCACGCTCACCGGGGAGCTTAACGTGGAGGGGGCGCTTTAACCATGCTGGACACCCATCTGGATTTTAAGCTTCTTGAGATGTGCGCGCGCTGCGAGGCGTGCTACCATATCTGCCCGTCGTCCCTGAACATAGAGGGCTACGACCCGAGGGCCGTCATAAAGGACATACTGGCGGGCGACTACGAGAAGTGGATTACCTCGAAGCACATCTGGCAGTGCCTCGAGTGCCACCACTGCCTCGAGATATGCTTTCAGCACTACGGCTTCGAGAACGCCATGACCGCGCTCAGGACGCTCGCGGCCAAGAGGGGTGTTACCCCGCCGCAGGTAAAGCGCGGCTGGGACATGTTCGTAAAGACCGGCAGGCTCGGAGAGCCCATTATGCCCGCCAGGAAGAAGCTCTCGCTTCCCGAGCCCGGAGCGAGCGGCAAGGAGGAGTTCCTGAAACTCCTCGGGGTGTACAGGGAGGCGAAAGGGCGGGAAGGCACACCGGCGGAGTAACGGCCGCCACGGTGAAACGACGTAAGGAGACGAGACGGTGGATCATAATTTTCAGAAAGACATCTCGGGCTGCGGCCTTAGCGGGATAATAAGCAAGAAGCGCAAGAGGCTCGGCGGGGAGCATATAAAGAACTCGCTCTGCCTCATGAACGACAGGGGCAACGGCCTCGGCGCGGGCTTCGCCGCCTACGGCATATACCCCGAGTTCGAGGACCTCTTCGCCTTCCACGTAATGTACGACTACCCGGAGAGCCGGATGGAGGTCGAGGAGTACCTGAAGGACAACTATAAGATCGAGAAGATAGAGGAGATACCGACCTCCCCGGTGGAGGCCATTACCATAAGCCCGCTCATGGTGCGCTACTTCGCAAAGCCCGCGAAGGACAGGCTTGCCGGAGACATAACCGAGGACGACTTCGTGGTAAGGACCGTCATGAAGGTCAACTCCGAGATAGAGGGCGCCTACATATTCAGCTCCGGCAGGAACATGGGGGTCTTCAAGGGCGTGGGCAACCCACGGGACATAGCCGACTTCTTCAAGCTCGAGGAGTACGAGGGCCATATATGGACCGGCCACACCCGCTTCCCGACGAACACGCCGGGCTGGTGGGGCGGGGCGCACCCCTTTACGCTCCTTGACTGGTCTATCGTGCATAACGGGGAGATATCCTCCTACGGCATAAATAAGCGTTACCTCGAGATGTTCGGCTACAAGCTGACGCTCCTTACCGATACCGAGGTCGCGGCCTATCTGCTGGACCTCCTTATAAGGAAGCACGGGCTCGATACGGCCACGGCCTGCACCGTACTGGCCGCACCTTTCTGGAAGGATATAGACGAGGACGGCGGGAAAACCGGAGAGGCGCTTACGGCACTCAGGATGACCTACGGGAGCGCGCTCCTTAACGGGCCGTTTTCGCTGCTCTTCGGACACAGTAACGGGCTCGTAGGTATTAACGACAGGATAAAACTCCGGCCGCTGGTCGTCGCCACCAAGGACGACCTGGTCTACATGTCCAGCGAGGAGAGCGCCATAAGGGAGATATGCCCGAAGCCGGACAAGTGCTGGGCGCCGAGGGCCGGCGAGCCCGTCATAGTGGAGCTCGAGGGTTAGACGCCGCATCGTGACGTAAAGGGTTTTTATTAAGGAGAGAGACGGATGTTCAAGAGCCAGACAATACCGGAGTTCCTTGCGAACATAGACCGGGTAAAGTGCATCAAGTGCAAGAGGTGTATCCAGAACTGCGGCTGGGGCGTGTACTCCTGGGGCGGGGACAAGGTCTTGATAGACACCAACAAGTGCGTCAAGTGTCTGCGCTGCTACCACTACTGCCCGGAGGAGGCCATCCAGATACTCGATAACCCGGTCAAGTTCAAGCAGAACAACAACTGGGGTTTTTACAACATAAGAAATCTGAAGAAGCAGGCCGAGACCGGCGGCATTCCGCTTACGGGCATGGGGAGCGACCTGCCCTACCCGATACTCTTCGACCACCTGCTCTTGGACGCCTGCCAGGTCACGAACCCCTCCATAGACCCGCTTAGGGAGCCGATGGAGCTCCGGACCTATCTCGGCAAGAAGCCCTCGAAGCTGGAGTTTAAGAGGGGGAAGGACGGCAAGCTCGAGCTCAAGACGAAGATGCCGCCGCAGATAAAGCTCTCGGCGCCGTTTATGTTCTCTCCGATGAGCTTCGGCTCGATAAGCCTTAACGCGCAGAAGGTGCTCGCCATGGCCGCCAAGGAATGCGGCATTACGATGAATACCGGCGAGGGCGGGCTCCATAAGGACATATATCCCTACAGGGATAACATTATCGTGCAGGTAGCATCCGGAAGGTTCGGCGTGAACCCGGACTACCTGAACGCCGGCGTGGCCGTGGAGATAAAGATAGGCCAGGGGGCGAAGCCCGGCATAGGCGGGCACCTGCCCGGAGAGAAGATACCGCTCCAGGTGGCCAGCACGAGGATGATACCCGTCGGGACGGACGCCCTCTCCCCCGCCCCGCAGCACGACATATACTCGATAGAGGATCTGAGGCAGCTCATATACGCCATAAAGGAGGCCACCGGCTATAAGCCCGTCTCCGTCAAGATAGCGACCGTGCATAACGTTGCGGCCATCGTCTCCGGCATCGTCCGCGCCGGGGCGGACATAGTCTACCTCGACGGCTTCCGCGGCGGCACGGGCGCCGCGCCTTCGGTGATACGCGATCACCTCGGCATACCGATAGAACACGCCCTGGCGGCCGTGGACGACAGGCTCCGCCAGGAGGGGATAAGGAACGAGGCCTCGATCGTGGCCGCCGGAGGCATACGCTCAAGCGCGGACGCGGCCAAGGCCATCGCACTCGGGGCCGACGCGGTCTCGCTCGGCACCGCCGCGCTCATCGCCATGGGATGCACCATCTGCGGCAAGTGCTACACGGGCAACTGCTCCTGGGGTATCACGAGCCAAAGGCCCGAGCTGACGGTAAGGCTCGACCCGGAGGTCTACGCCGAGAGGCTCATAAACCTCATCCGCGGCTGGGAGCACGAGTTGAAGGAGATACTCGGTGCGCTCGGCGTTAACGCCGTGGAGAGCCTCCGGGGCAGCAGGGAGAGGCTCCGGGGCGTGGGGCTCGACGCCCAGACACTCGATATACTCGGCGTGAAGCCGGCGGGAAGGTAAGAAGGTATAACGCTTATGGGAAAAACATTCGAAATAGACGCAAAGGGCATGTACTACCGCGAGCTTAACCAGAAGGTAAGGGATGCGGTTGCCAAAGGCGAAAAGGAGATACGGCTCAAGAACGTCAACGGCCAGTACTATATCGCCGACGGCATAAGGGAGAAGGCCACTATCGTCATCGAGGGGGTGCCGGGGAACGACCTCGCGGCCTTCATGGACGGGCCGACCCTGCTGGTGAAGGCCAATGCCCAGGACAACATCGGCAACACGATGAACAGCGGCAAGATAGTGGTGGAGGGCCACGCCGGAGACGTGCTCGGCTACGGCATGAGGGGCGGTAAGATGCACATAAGGGGGGACGTCGGCTACAGGGTGGGCATCCACATGAAGGCCTACAAGAAGCAGATACCCGTCATCATAGCCGGGGGCACGGCCGGGGACTTCTTCGGCGAGTACATGGCCGGCGGGCTGCTGGTGTTGCTCGGCCTCGACACAAAGGACGGCGAGCCCATCGTCGGCGACTACCTCGGCACCGGCATGCACGGGGGGACGATATACATAAGGGGAGAGGTGGATAAGAAGAGGTGCGGGGCCGAGGTGGGCATCACGGACCCCGACGAGAACGACCTGAAGGCGCTCAAGACGTACCTGAAGGAGTACTGCGACGACCTCGGGCTCGACCCCGAGGAGATAATGAAAAAGCCGTTCAAGAAGCTGGTCCCCGCATCATCCAGGCCCTACGGAAACCTCTACGCCTACTAAAGGGACGCGCCCGGGCCGCCCGGGCGGCCCGGGACGTTATTCCTCTCACAGTTCGCAAACCGTTGTAAATCAGCCGCCAATCCGTTAAAATTCCCCGTGTCGGACCGAATGGAGAATGAAGTGGACAGGGGGGGGGAGGACGGAAGGCAAGGCGAGCCCCCCTATAAGGGGGAGGGTGGTGGTGCGGCGTTCCTTTACGGGAAGTACGCTCCCCTCGCTGCTATTTTTCTAATAACGGCGACGGCCCTCCTTATCTACTCCAACGCCCTCCACGGCCCCTTCCTCGTTGACGACGAGATGTACGTCAAGGAGAACCGGACGATACGCAGTCTCTGGAAGTTCCTCGACATATCGGGCACGCGGTACGTGGCCTTCCTCTCCTTCGCGCTTAACTATAAGCTCGGGGGGCTCGACGTCTTCGGCTACCACCTCGTAAACGTGGCGATACATGTGGTAAACGGCCTTCTGGTCTGGTGGCTGGTCGTTTTGACGTTCCGCACCCCGGCCCTTTCCAAGGCCGGGGAAGACCGGCGGCTGAGCTACTTCATCGCGCTCGGCGCGGCCCTTATCTTCATCTCCCATCCGGTCCAGACCCAGGCCGTTACCTACATAACCCAACGCTTCGCCTCTCTCGCCACGCTCTTCTATCTGCTCTCGCTCGTCCTCTATATTAAGTGGAGGTTTTCCCGCCGGTGGCGGCTCTATGCCGTCTCTCTCCTCTCGGCCGTCCTCGCCATGAAGACAAAGGAGATAGCCTTTACCCTGCCGGTTATAATCTGCCTCTACGAACTTACGTTCTTCGGTCTTTCCTTTAACGGACACGAGCAACGGACACGGTCACGGTTTCCCCCCCTCGTCCCCTTCCTGCTTACGATGGCCATAATACCTCTCGAACTCTTCGGTCCGGAACTGGGGCTGTGGGAGGGGGGGTACGGGGTAGAGGGAAAATATTTGAGAGAACTTCAGTTGAAGGATTTGGAGACCGTCCCGCCCTACACCTACCTCCTGACCCAGTTGAGGGTGGTCGTAACCTACCTGAGGCTTCTGGTGCTCCCGGTGGGCCAGCGCATGGACTACGACTACCCTATTTCCCATTCGTTTTTCGAGCCGGGGGTGCTTTTGTCGTTCTTATTCCTTTTTTCCCTTTTTGGTTTTGCCTTTTACCTTTTCTTGCGGTCACGCAAGACGAATAACGGCCACGGCCTTCTTATCTCGTTCGGCGCGCTTTGGTTCTTCGTGACCCTTTCGGTCGAGTCGTCCGTGGTCCCGATAAAGCACGTTATATTCGAGCACAGGCTCTACCTTCCGCTCGCGGGCCTTTCGATCGGCTTTACGGCTGTACTCTTTTATCTCCTCGGCACGGCGGGGAGGGGAAGGGCCGCATGGGCCCTTCTGCTCGTTATAGTCGCGGCCCTCTCCACTGCCGCCCACAGGAGGAACGAGGTGTGGGCGGACGAGCTTGGGTTCTGGACCTATGAGGTCGGCAAGTCGCCCGGCAAGTCTACGGCATATAACGGGCTCGGGGTCGTTTACGCCAGGACGGGGCGGACGGACGAGGCCGCGGAACTCTTCGGGGAGGCTATAAGGCTTAACCCGAAAGAGGTAATAGCTTATAACAACCTCGCCCGCATCGACATGGATATGGGCTCCCTCGACAGGGCGCTCAAGAGCCTGGAGGCGGCGCTACTCGCGAGGCCAGACTACGTGGAGACGTACAACAACCTGGGTGTCGTCTATTACAAGCAGGGCAGGACAGGCGAGTCCATAGAGGCATACAGGGAGGCCCTGAAGCTCGACCCGGCACTTGCGGAAGCCCACAACAACCTCGGCCTCGCCTATGAGAGAAGTGGCCTGAAAGAGGAGGCGCTCGGGGAGTACGCGGAAGCCCTCAGGATAAGACCCGCCTACCCCGAGGCCCGTTATAACCTCGGCTTCGTCTACTACGGGCAGGGCCGTACGGACGAGGCCATAGAGGAGTACCTCGCCGCCCTGGAGCTCGGCCATGAGGAAGCGGAGCTGCATAACTCCCTGGGGCTGGCCTATGCCGACAAGGGGTTAGTGGATAAGGCCATGGAGGAGTTTAGCGCCGCCATAGGGCTTAACCCCGACCATGCGGAGGCCCGTAACAACCTCGGGACCGCCTACTTCACCAGGGGGCGGATCGACGAGGCCGTGGAGGAGTACCTCAAGGCCTTGAGCCTGGCCCCGGATCACGCCGAGGCGCGTTATAACCTCGCCCTTGCCTACAGGGAAAAGGGGATGAAGGACGAGGCGATAAGGGAGCTCGAAAAGGTTCTGGAGACCAGCCCGGACGTGGGGAGGGGTCAGGAGCTTCTTGACTCTCTTTCGGGGCCGTAGGATATGGAGACCGACAAGAAGACGATATGGACCGGAAGGCACTATCCGCTTGCCGCCGCTGCCCTGATAGCGGTAACGGCGCTCGCTATCTACTCCAACACCCTCGACGTCCCCTTCCTCATAGACGACCACACCTACAGAGTGGAGAACCCGAAGGTGCGCGACCTCGGGAACTTCCTCGACACCTCGGGCACGAGGTATGTTGGTTTCCTCACCTTCGCTCTTAACTATGCTGCCGGGGGGCTCGACGTTTTCGGCTACCACCTTGTAAATATCGCCATCCATACGGTAAACGGCCTCCTGGTATGGTGGCTCGCCCTGTTGACCTTCCGCACACCGGCCATGGGGGGGATAGAGGGGACGGGTAGGAGTATAGAGACGAAGTACTTCGTCGCGCTCGCCGCGGCCCTTATCTTCATAAGCCACCCCATACAGACCCAGGCCGTGACGTATATAACACAACGCTTCACCTCGCTTGCCGCGCTCTTCTACCTCCTCTCGCTCGTGCTCTACGTTAAGTGGAGGTTTTCCCCGGAGTTAAAGGGCCGGTCGGCCTTCTACGTCCTGGCCCTCATCTCCACCGTCCTCGCCATGAAGACAAAGGAGATAAGTTTTACGCTTCCAGCCATGCTCTGCCTCTACGAATTTACCTTTTTCGGTCCTTCCTTTAACGGACACGAACACGAACGACGGTCACGGTTCTTGCCGCTCGTCCCGTTCCTCCTCGCCATGGCCATTATCCCCCTTGGTATCTTCGGGCCCGAAGCCGGTCTCGGCGATGGGGGCGAGGGGGGGGAGGGGGGACACGGCGCCGCCGAAGAGATGCGCAGGTTGCAACTAAGGGACTTCAGCTCCATATCGAGCTACGCCTATCTGGTGACGCAGATGCGGGTTATCATTACGTACCTGAGGCTCCTGGTGCTTCCCGTGAGCCAGCACATGGACTACGACTACCCGCTGAACGCCTCCATATTCGAGCCCGAGGTGTTTTTGTCGTTCTTATTCCTTTTTTTCCTTTTTGGTTCTGCCGTTTACCTTTTCCTCCGCTCACGCATCACGCATCACGCACACGGCCTCTTAATCTCCTTCGGCCTGCTATGGTTCTTCCTGACCCTGTCGGTGGAGTCTTCGATAATCCCGATAAAGGACCCTTTGGCCGAGCACCGGCTCTACCTTCCGCTCGTGGGCCTTTCTCTCTCCTTCACGGCCGCGCTCTCCTTTGCGTCCGGGGCGCCCGGGGCGTCCGGTGGGGTTGCGGGGAGGCCCGGAGGGGGGAGAGGGGCGTGGGCCGTCATTCTGGTTATCGTCGCGGCCTTCTCCTTTGCCGCCTATACGAGGAACGACGTCTGGGGGGATGAGATTACCTTCTATACCGACGAGGTAAGGAAGGCACCGGGCGAACCCATGGTATATAACCGGCTCGCCGGCGCCTACCTTCGGCTGGGACGGACGGACGAGGCCATGGGTCTCTTAAGGACGGCCTTACGGCTTAACCCCGACTCGGCGAAGACCCATAATAACCTCGGCGTCGCCTATGCCGACAAGGGCCGCCTGGAGGAGGCCGTGAGTGAGTATAAAGAGGCCCTGAGGCTCAGGCCCCGGGCTGCGGGGAGCGCGGGGATACATAATAACCTCGGCCTTGCTTACGCCGCTATGGGCCGCCCGGACGAGGCCGCCCGGGAGTACCGGGAGGCCCTGAGGCTCGTCCCGGACCACGTGGGGGCGCACTATAACCTGGCCCTCGCCTACGGGCGGAAGGGGCTGGGGGAAGAGGCGAGAAGAGAGGCGGAAGAGGTCTTGAGGCTCAGGCCCGGGCATGAAGGGGCGCTCGGGCTTCTCCGGGCACTGTCGAGATAAACCGGCAACAAAGGCGGCCCGCGGCGGCGGGAGTACCCCTTGACTTCCCACGGGGAAAATCGTATTATGTAATCGGTCGTAAAGTCGGAAGATTGAAGGGTTGGATTGAGCGAGTTCGAAAAACTCGAAGAGAGGGTCAATCGGCTGTTAAAGGACTACGAAGACCTGCGCGAGGCGAGCACGGGGGCAAAAAAGCTCGTCCGGCTGAAAGACCTGGAGATAGAGGGGCTCGAGAAGAAGCTCAAGCAACTCGACCAGGAAAGGGGCAAGGTTCGGGGCAGGGTGGACGCGCTCCTGGCCAGGCTCGATAACCTGATCCAGTAATCAGCTTCATGAAGGGACGTAGGAGGGGTGGAGGGACGTGAAGAACTCGGTTGAACTGCATATGCTCGGCCAAAAACTCGTTGTAAGGAGTGAAGAGGAGGAGGAGCACGTCCGGGCGGTGGAAAGGTACCTGAGCGACAAGGTCGAGGAGGTAAGGCAGAACACGAAGGCGGTTTCCACGCTGGACCTTGCGCTCCTGACCGCGTTGAACGTCACGGGCGAGTTCATAAAACTCAAAGAAACGCTGGACAACTTCGAAAGGAGATCGGAAGAACTTACAAAACTCATAGACAGGAGAGTGGCTTAGACGGTCTTCTCCCCTGCCGTGTTCGTGATCGGCGGGGTATATTTTAGAACCAATACTAAAAGATAGGGGGTTGGCTCTGGCTTGCGGCCGGCAGGTTCCCATCGAGGAAAAGTCGAAAGCGGCTATTCCGGCGCCCACCTTGAACCCATGGTTCAAAAGATCCGCTGACACGGCATTGTGGCGGGGGAGAAGACTTACAAAAGGGAGAATCGAAGAGAGAGAGTGTGTTCAGGAAAGGTCCGGTTGGAAGTAGCGAATGGCTGTAAAAAGTCTTAATATATGGCTCCGTAAAGTTTTTTCGTTGTACGTAAGCCCGGGAAGGCGTCCGGCCGGGGCGGCTGGACGTCTGTGCTTAGCGGGCACCGACTGATATTGCCTTTCATCTCTCTCTGAGCAAGTCTCTCCAGGCGGCCGATTTCAAGGCGCCGGTCCAAGCACTATCCTGTCCCGATCTCTTTTCATAGCCAGGTCTATATCGATGGGCACAAAGGAGTCTTTAAGGAAGGAGTTCCTCGGGAAGCGTTGCAGGCTGTCCTTTGAAGAGGTCTTCCGCGCGAGCTCCCTGGTGCAGAAGCGCTTTATGGAGACCCGGGAGTTTGGCGGGGCCCGGCGTATCGCGCTTTACTCGAGTTTCAGGAACGAGGTCCTTACCGACGACATACTGTCGAGGGCGGTCGAGGGCGGCAAGGAGGTCTTCTTCCCGCGGGTGGTAAGCTCGGGCCCGCACCTGGCCTTTTTCAGGGTCACGGACAGGGAAGAGCTCTCGCCGGGGTCATACGATATCCTTGAGCCGCCGGACGGGGGGACCGAGGCCCCGCCTTCCGGTTTCGACTGTGTGGTGGTGCCCGGCGCGGCCTTCGACATGACGGGGGCGAGGCTTGGATACGGCAAGGGTTATTATGACAGGGTGCTGGCGAAGGTGAGATGTCCGGTGGTGGGCCTCTCGTTCGATTTTCAGATCCTGGAGGAAGGTGAGATGCCCACCGAACCCCACGACGTAAGGGTGGGCTCGGTGGTGACCGAGAGCAGGGTGATACGGTTCCGGGACGACATCCGGGACGACAGAGGACCGTTATAGCGCGCGTTATCCGTGGCGCAGGCCATGTGGGTACGCACGACGGTCTTTAATATAAAAGGGGGTGTGTTATGGAGGTGTCCATACTTTTAACGGTAGTCGCCGTCGGCGTGCTTATGCTGCTGGTCGGTGTCGGTATAGGCGTTCTTGTCAGGAAGAGGTTCGTCGAGAAGACCATCGAGGGTGCGGCAAAGACCGCTGAAGATATAATAGCCGGGGCAAAGAAGGAAGGCGAAGGCATAAAGAAGGAGGCGGACCTTCAGGCCAGGGACAAGTTCTACCAGGCCAAGGTCGAGTCGGAAAAGGAGGCGCGAGAGAGGCGAAAGGAGATCCAGGCGCTCGAGAAGAGGCTCCTTTCCAAGGAAGAACACCTCGACCGTAAGTCCGACGCCGTAGAGCGGAAGGAAGGCGAACTCTCCAAGAGGGAGAAGGGTATAGCCAACCATGAGAGGAAGGCCCAGGAGATAGAGCGGGGTCTCGAAGACCTCCTTGCCGAGCAGAGGCGGAAGCTCGAGTCTATCTCCGACGTCTCCGCCGAGGAAGCCAAGAGGCAACTCCTCGAGGTGATGGAGGACGAAGCCAAGCTCGAGGCCGGGAAGACGCTGAAGAGAATAGAGGAAGAGACCAGGGCCGAGGCGGAGAAGAAGGCCAAGGAGAGACTGGGCCTCGCCATCCAGAGGTATGCCGGCGAGTACGTCACCGAGAGGGCCGTATCGGTCGTGAACCTCCCCAACGACGAGATGAAGGGGAGGATAATAGGACGCGAGGGCAGGAACATCCGGGCCATAGAGGCCATAACCGGCATAGACATAATAATAGACGATACGCCGGAGGCCGTTATAATCTCCGGCCACAATCCCGTAAGGAGGGAAGTGGCCAGGATGGCACTCGAAAAGCTCATCGCGGACGGGAGGATCCACCCGGCCCGGATCGAGGAAGTGGTGGCCAAGGCGGACAGCGAGGTCATGAAGAGCATTATGGAGGCCGGCGAGAGGGCCATATTCGACACCGGGCTCCACGGCATCCATAACGAGATACAGAGGCTCATAGGAAGGCTCAAGTTCAGGACGAGCTTCGCGCAGAACGTGTACGCCCATTCGATGGAGGTGGCCTTCCTCTGCGGCATCATGGCCTCGGAGCTCGGCATCTCCACCAAGCAGGCCCGCCGGGCCGGGCTGCTGCACGACATAGGCAAGGCCGTGGACCACGAGGTCGAGGGGCCGCACGCGGCCATAGGCGCGGACCTGGCGAGGAAGTACGGCGAGTCTCCCAAGATAGTCGCCGCCATAGGCCAGCACCATAACGACCAGCCGGAGTCCATACTCGGGGTGCTCGTCCAGGCCGCCGATACGCTCTCCGCCGCGCGCCCCGGCGCGAGGAGGGAGATGGTCGAGAGCTACGTCAAGCGGCTCGAGGACCTTGAGAAGATAGCCAAGGAGTTCAAGGGGGTCGAGAAGTCCTACGCCCTGCAGGCCGGGCGCGAGATAAGGGTGGTGGTGGAGAGTAACGAGGTGAACGACGGCAGGGCGGTCGTGCTCTCCAAGGATATAGCGAAGAAGATCGAGAAGGAACTCAGCTACCCCGGGCAGATAAAGGTCACGGTCATAAGGGAGACCCGGAGCGTGGACTACGCCAAGTAGACCGGGATGGCCGACGCGACCACCATACTGTTCATAGGGGACGTAATGGGCAAGCCCGGCAGGAGGGCCGTGAAGAAGCTCCTGCCGGAGCTTATGGATATCCACTGCCCGGACGTGGTCGTCGCCAACGGCGAGAACGCCGCCGGCGGCTTCGGGATCACCCCAGGGGTTTACGAGGAGCTCCTCTCTCTCGGCGTGGACGTGGTTACCTCGGGCAACCACATCTGGGACAAGCGTGAGATAGAGGACTACATAGGCGGCACCGACAGGCTGCTTCGGCCCGCCAACTATCCGAAAGAGGCCCCGGGTGGAGGCATGACCGTCTTCGAGTGCCGCTCGGGCGTTAAGGTCGGGGTCGTGAACCTCTCCGGCAGGGTCTTCATGGCCCACATCGACTGTCCCTTCACCGTGGGCAGCAGGGCAATAGAAAGGCTCAGGGAGGAGACCCCGGTGATATTGGTGGACATGCACGCCGAGGCCACCAGCGAGAAAAACGCCTTTGCCTGCCACTTCGACGGCTTGGTGAGCGCGGTTATAGGCACCCACACGCACGTGCAGACGGCCGACGAGAGGGTCTTGCCGCTCGGGACCGCCTACATAACCGACGCAGGTATGACCGGCCCGACGGATTCGGTCATAGGCATAGAGAAGGAGGCCGCGCTTAAGAGGTTCTTGACGCAGATGCCCGCGAGGTTCGAGGTGGCCACGGGCGGTGTCGAGTTCCAGGGGGTGGTGGTAAAGGTCGGGCCGGACGGAAAGGCCGAGAGCATCGAGAGGATAAAGAGGCCGGTCGGCTGAAAGGCGTCACCCCGGCGGCAAGGAAACGTAGGGCAGGGCTTTAGCCCTGCCCTTTCGTCATTTCGAGGGACGACGCAATCTGGGGGGAGGAGGGGGGTAATTAAGCATGGTGTCCCCGGATTCCCTTGACAGATAACATTTGTGTGTGTTAGTTGATTATTTATCAGAACGTATCTCGGATTTTTTTGTTGGTTCAAGTCTAAGACTTGAACCAACAGTCCGATTAAGGAGGTTTTTGTGAAAATTATTTATTCGAAAATATTCTTGCTAATTATTTCCGTTATCTTCATTAGTTCGTGTGTAAGTGAGTCGGAAAGAGAAGCTCTGAGCTTATATAAAAGTGCTAAAATTTCTTATCAAAATCAAGAATACGAAGAAACGATAACAAAGATTTCTAAAGCTCTTGACCTAACTAATGATGGTGGACCCCACTCTGCATTCAATGATGGTAGTGTAAGGTTGCTTCTAGGGAGAGCATATCAAGCTTTACAAAAACATGAAAATGCCCTTCAAGAGTATTCTAAAGCAATAATGCTCGGCAAAAAATTTCTACAAAGTCATATGTTGAACTCTGACCCAACACCATATGCAAAGCGCGATTTCAAGCGGAACATTTTGTCCGATTACTACTTTACAAGGGCAGTGCTATATAAAAAACTCGGCAAAATAAAACTTTATAATGAAGATATAGAGATGTTTAAGAAGTGGAATAACGCAAAATAAGCTGATTTGTTTGGTCAATAGTTGAGGGTGATAAAATGAGTAAATTTGGATTGATCGGTGCTTTTGTTGGGTTCTTCGTTGTTTGGTACATGCTCAAAATGGACGCATTGGTGCCAGGCATCATTGGTGGATGCATAGGTGCAGGCATTGGTGAAGTAATTGCGTTTGTAGAAAGCAAGCTCAAAAAATAGATCTAAGAGGTGGCCCCGGTTAACTGGACAGTTTGGCGGCGTAAATACGGTGGACAGCCAATAGAATGCGCCCGGTGTCATAGAAAAGCCGAATATAACGAAACCCATTACACTTTCATTCCTCTATCCACAGAGTACAGCGAGAAGTTCATGTGATTGCCCAACAAATGGCTGTAGCGAATGGCCCATCGTCGCCGTTAAGTCGTGATGTTATCCTGAAGGAGAAAACCATGAAAGAAGTAATAGGGCTTGCCATCTTTTTTTTAGTTATTTTTATCTTTGCCTCAGTTAAAGATTCTTCCAAACGGGACGAAATGAAAAATATGTATCAAAACGAAGCACAACAGGCGGGTGTAAAACAAGCGGATTTGGTGGGCACGTATCGAATCAATACTTACAAATTTCGGGATAAAGAAAATAGTGGCATTGGTGATCCATTTAATAAAGATGAAAATTATCCGCCCAGCGGTGTTTTGTTGTGTGATCGCACACGACCCCTCGATTTGTCATGGGATTTCAATATGCAAGTCTTTTGGGCATCAGAACCTGCCGTCTCAATAGAAAGTCCAGCAACAGATCGAGTAATCATTGAGGAAAAGTCAGGACCGCCTCCATCCGTGGTGGCTATTAATTATGTAAATTCTCCGCGGATTGTTTTGAAATTTGAAAGTGACAATATGCAACCACATATTATTCGCCTACGTCTTGAAAACATGCAGGTCGCAATAGCCGACAGGAATAGTAAAGGTCAGTATGAATACCGGTACCGTTCAATAGAACCATCAGTTGTAAGTATCTTATTAAAATAGGCTCTTCGTGTACTGAAATCCGGGGACACAGGGGCTGTTGAAAAACTCAACTCGGTGTCATTGCGAGCCCTGAAACGATACTGAATCAAGTTCAGCACATGGTTCAGGACAGGCTCCGCGGCGCAATCTGGGGGGAGGGGGGGGTAATTAAGTACGGTGTCCCCGGAATTCTCCGGATTTCCTGGTGTCCCCGGATTTCCCGACCTTCAGCACCGTGTGCTGGATTTTGCGAAATCTCTGGTGCCGAAGGGAGTCGAGGGTAAAAGCCTTTTACGGTTTGAGGGGTTTATCCCTGCCGATGACCTTGAGCGGATATCAAAGGCCATCGAGGAGGGTTGCGACAAGGTAGACGTCAGTGAATGGTAAGTTCCTGCTGGATACGAATATTATCATCGCCCTTTTTTCCGGGGACCCCGGGGTTCACGAGCGCATATCCAACGCCTCGGAAGTCTTTGTCCCGTGCATTGCCATCGGGGAATTGTATTTCGGAGCGCACAAGTCGTCGAGACCGCAGGAAAATCATACTCGCATAAACGGATTTGTCCTCGACAGCACTGTCCTTGCATGCAATGCGGATACGGCCAAACGATACGGGGATATAAAGAACCGCTTGAAAGAGAAGGGGCAACCTATTCCTGAAAACGATGTCTGGATTGCCGCGCTCGCACAACAGTATGCCCTTACGCTTGTTTCACGCGATACGCATTATAATTCCAAGGGCAAGGAAACCGTACACTACTGCCCAAGCTATCCATATTAGGACGGTTAGACCAGGCATTCTCTTTCGTTTGGCTATCCAGTAGATGCCAGCTGGCACCATTGCCACAAGGCAAGCGAATGCGATTACTACTATCGATAGGCCTACTGCACCGCTGACTTCACCATGTGGCAGCAGAGCGTATCCTATGATTACGCTTATGAACGCCATTGTCCAAAATTGGTTCTTTGGCAACACAATGAACTTGGTTTCGTTGGCAGTCGCAGTGTCGCCAAGCTCTGTAGATTTCTTTTGCGGGGGAGGGTATATGCCACGTTCCTCAAGTAAACTTCTTATAATTCCAAATGTCTCCTCGCGATATCGAGCCCTGTCGTTTTCTTCCCATATTTTTTTTACCTCATCCGTGTTTTTCAACCTCATACTTAGACGGATTTGCCGAACCGAATCCGATTCATTTAAAAGTGCTCTTTTTGTTCTTTTTGATTTAATATATGAGAGAACAATGATAGGAAACAAGACAAGAAATAATATAGGAAGTAATAAAGTGGCGGAAATCGTTACCCAGCTCAAAAATTCTTGAAACATGACCTACTCCTTTGCTTGCGCAGATCCAAATTCGTGAAATAGAACCCCTTGTATTTTAATCATTGCCGCACCCATTCCCGACTGGAATAACGCAAAAACGACTTGACAACCAAGACGGTATCTACCGGACTCGTTTTATTGTCCTCCCCGCAGGGCATCGTTGATCTGGGCAAGGAATGCTTTTCTCTTCCTCGTTGCATGCATTTTCCTGAACTCTATCTCTCCGCCCTCGCAGGTTACGAGAACCCGTCTTTCTGGTGCGACATAACGAAGGATGAGACCAATGCCCAAGACGACCAGGATGGCGCCCGCGACCCCCAGAGGCGGAGAAACAAAGAGAAGCCCCAGTCCGACAATGAGCGTCCACAACGCCCGCTTGTTTATCGTCTCGGCGCTTCTGACCTTCTCGATCGCGACCCTCTTTTTGCCTTCACCGCCTTCGTATTCCAGATAGCTCCTGCCGCCCTCCTGGACTATGCTCCCGTTTTTTGCTATCTCACGCTGTGCGCCCATAGTAGTTATACCTCCTTTCCCATGCACAAAAAAAGCCGGGGAACCCCGAGGAACACTTCCCAGTTTTTTCACTAAAAACAGAAAAACCCCAGCCCCTGTGTCCCCATTAAATGCGAAACAGGAAGCAGGCCGGACACCTGCATTCTTTGTATATAATGTAACCATTGAGTTGTCAAGTAAAATGCTTACAATGATTTCATATGAAGAAGGATGTGGTCGTTACAACGAGGATTACCGCAGAAATGACGGAGGCGATCCGATCCCTTGCAGGCAGGGACGAGCGCACCTTCGCATGGATGGTACGAAAACTTCTGGCGGAATCCCTGGAGGCAAGAGGACTGCTTAAGGGCAAGAAGGATAAGATGCTGAAATAAATTCAGCACGACACATCGCACTGTCTTGCGCTTTTTCAACAGCCCCGCATTTTACCTATTCCCCCTTGATTTTCTTCTTCCTGCCGGGCTTGCGGAGTTTCAACGTACGGTAGGTGTCCCTCGAATAACCAAGGTTGTTTTTTCCTGCGTCTGCTGGTATCATGTTCTACCCTATGGACCCGAAAAAACAGCTTGAGAGGATAAGGCGCGGTGCGGTCGACCTTATAAGCGAGGAGGATTTTCTCTCCAGGCTCGAGGGCGGGAAACCGCTTCGCGTGAAGGCAGGCTTCGACCCCACGGCCCCGGACCTGCATCTCGGCCACACCGTGTTGATACAAAAGCTCAAGGACTTCCAGGAGCTCGGCCACCAGGTCGTGCTCCTTATAGGGGACTTTACCGCCAGGATAGGGGACCCGAGCGGACAGTCGGAGACCAGAAAGCCGCTCACGACCGAAGAGATACTCAAAAATGCCGAGACCTACAAGGCCCAGGTCTTCAAGATACTCGACGAGGAGCGGACCGAGGTCGTCTTCAACGGCGAGTGGATGGGGCGCATGAAGGCCGACGAGCTTATCTCGCTCGCCTCGCGCCACACGGTGGCCCGGATGCTCGAGAGGGATGATTTCCAGAAGCGCTACAAAGAGGGCCGCCCTATAGCCGTCCACGAGTTCCTCTACCCGCTCGTGCAGGGCTACGACTCGGTCGTCCTTAAGGCCGACGTGGAGCTCGGCGGCACGGACCAGCTCTTTAACCTCCTGGTGGGCCGTGCGCTCCAGAAGGAGTTCGGCCAGGCGCCACAGGCCGTCATGACCATGCCGATACTCGAGGGGACCGACGGCGTGCGGAAGATGAGCAAGTCGCTCGGCAACTACATAGGCATAACCGAGCCCCCCTCCGAGATCTTCGGGAAGCTCATGAGCATATCGGATGAGCTGATGCTTCGCTACTATGAGCTTTTGAGCGACGAGCCGCCCGAGAGGGTCGGGGAGATAAGGGAGGGGAGGGTTCATCCGAAGGAAGCCAAGGAGGCCCTGGCCTGTGAGATTACCGCCCGCTTTTACGATAAGGCCGCCTCGGAGAAGGCAAAGGAGGGCTTTAACGCCCTTTTTCGGAAAAAGGAGACCCCGGAGGATATCGAGGAGGTCACCATAGAGGGCGCCGAAGGCACCATGTGGATAGCGAAAATAATGGTCAAGGCGGGGCTCAGTAAATCCACCTCCGAGGCCATGAGGCTCGTGGCCCAGGGCGGGGTGCGTGTGGACGGGGAGCGGGTAACGGATAGGAAGGCCGAAATACCCACCGATAAAGACATCCTCATCCAGGTCGGAAAGAGGTCCTTCAAAAAAGTCTCTTTTGTAGGGGCTTAGAGGGGGGCTTCATCCCCCCCCGTCCTCCCTCCGTCCCCCCCGTCCTCCCGAATAATTATCTTGACTGGCACGGCCGTATGTGGAGTAATAACAGTGTATTATCGGCAGCCGGGCATATCATCCTGGAGACTGCAACCTAAGCCGCTGTTAACGTCTGAAAGCGACGTCTTATGGCAAAAAAAGAGATGATTATGAAATTATACAGGCCAAAGATAGGTGTAGCGCCTAAAACATGGATCGCCCTTTCGGTGGTTTTCTGGGTGCCGGTCACCGCCCTGGTGCTGGTCCTCTTCTATCTGTTCCAGGGGGTGGTTTACGAAGAGACACTCGGTTCGGTCAAGGCCAACCTCAAGGCCTCCAGGGGGGTCTATGAGCAAAGGGGGGAGGAGATCGAGGCCTTACTGGTTCAGCTCTCCGGCCGGCCGGAAGTGCGCAAGGCCTTTTCCTCGAAAGACGCGCAGGCCCTGCAGAAGACACTTCTGGAGTTCGGCAAGAACAACCCCCACGTGGACATACTTGCCGCCGTTGACGAGAACCAGCGGGTGCTCGGCAGAAGGAGCGCCAGGGCCGGCGATATCCTCAATATCGGTGACATACTCCCTATGGCCCTCATCTCCGGGGAGGCGACGAGCTCCAGTGAGCTCGTCAGGAAAGAGTTTTTCAGCGCGGAGGACGAAACCGTCCCGGAGTTTGCGTGGAACGCGGGCATCACGCAGTTCATAGTCTCCCCCGTAAGGCATGAGGGGAAGGTGGTCGGGGCGGTGGTGGCCGGGATCCTGCTTAGCGGAGACCCGTGGCTCGGCAATGCCGTATACGAACGGTTCGGGGTCGACCTGGCGCTCTTTGCGGGAACGTCCCCGGAGACCGCGCTCCTGCACGCCACCTCGTCGCTCCCGAGAAGCTCCTGGGCGCTCGGCCAACCCATCCCCGAGGGGCTTAAGAAGGAGATATCCCTGGACAGGCCCTACTACGGGGTTCTGGAGGTCTCGGGCGTGAAGAATATAGTCGCCTACGAGCCGTTGCGGGACAGCCGGAACAAGATAATAGGGGTCCTCGGGGTGGGCATGCCCGCGAAGAGCATAACTGCGGTCGTATTCAACTCCATAGCAAAGGGGGCGGGGGTTGCGGCCGTGATCGGCCTTATCCTGGCGGCCGTCATGACGGGCGTTATACGTTCCGATATCATAAGGCCGCTTAACTTTCTCGTAACCGCCATGGACAGGCTGAAGAAGGGGGAGATGGATATCTCCGTCAACCTTACGACCGGTGACGAGTTCGAAAAGCTCGGGAACGGCTTCAATACGATGGTCGACGGCATAAATGAGAGGGAGGAGAGGCTCAAGAAGCACAACGAGGTCGCGAAACTCCTGATGTCGACGCTCGACCTGAGGGAGTTGCTCGAAAGGGTGCTCAAGATAGCGGTGGAGGTCACGGACTCCCAGATGGGGATAGTATACCTGGTCGAGGGCGCAGGTGAGAGCCTCCACCCCCATGTCAAGTACGGGACAAAGGCGGACTTGAGCCCCCTTAAGATGGGAGAGGGTTTCCCGGGCCGGGCGGCGGAGAAGAAGACCACCCTGCGCATCAGCCCCCCGGCCGGGGAAGCCGTCCCCGACGAGGCGATGGAGCTGGGTTTCGCGAAGGCCATCCCCAAAGAGATAGGCTATATCCCGCTGGTATACCAGGAGAGGGTCCTCGGTGTACTGGTACTCGGGAGTTCGACCAACTACACCGACGAAGAGGTACAGCTCTTCGATTATCTCGCAAACCAGATATGCATCGCCCTGGACAACGCCATCATGCACCAGAAGATACAGGAGATGTCCATAACCGACCCCCTGACGGGCCTTTACAACAGGCGGTACCTGAATACCCGGCTCACCGAGGAGTGGTCGAGGAGCCTCAGGTATAAGCGTCCTATCTCCATAGTCCTCTACGATATAGACAACTTCAAGGCGATCAACGACACCTACGGCCACGATAAAGGGGATGAAGTGCTCAAGGCCGTGGCCGAGGTCATGAGGAACAGGGTGCGAAAGCAGGACATCGCGGCGAGGTTCGGCGGGGAGGAGTTCGTTGTGGTCCTCGGGGACACGGAAGAGGATGACGCCAGGAAGTTCGCCGAAAGCATAGGGGGCGCGATCAAAGAGCTGTCGTTCGAGTGGTTGGAAAAGCCCGTTACCGTGAGCGGAGGTATAGGTACCTTCCCGAAGATCGATGTGGAGAGCTACCAGGAGCTTCTGCAGGCTGCGGACCAGGCCATGTACAAGGCCAAGATGAGCGGCAAGGACAGGGTCGAGGTGGGCTCGGGCGCCGACGTTAAAGAGTCGTAAAAGCCGCCCCCCTCCACTCCTACCCCTTCCTCTCCCGCCGCGTGATAGTCCCTTCCCTTGAAAGACTGTTTTAATATGTCCGGCCTTATGACCCCCCTAATTTTTTTTTCAATCGCCGTTATAACGGTCTTCCTGAGGCTCCATTCCCTCGGAGAGCCGCTGGAGCATGACCTTGCCATCTACGGCTACTTCGCCCACTACATGCTGGGCGGGGAGCTCTTGTATACGGAGCTGTGGGACCATAAACCCCCGGGGATATTCCTGGCCTACATGGCGGCGGAGCTCCTCTGGGGATACGACGCTTCGGCAATCACATATACAGGCATCGTCTTCACCGTAATCTCCCTCGCCTTCCTGTTCCTCTTTTTAAAGGAGATAGCCGGAGTAAACACCGCGCTCCTCGGCTCGGCCATATGGGCCCTGGCCTCCAACGCCCTGTCGCTCGAGGCCAACCAGCCAAACGCCGAGCTTTTCCTTAACGCCTTTACCCTCATGGCGCTGTGGAGTCTCGCGAAACACCGGGAAGGGGAGTGGAGGTTTCTGTTCCTTTGCGGCGCCTTCTTCGCCGTCGCCTCCACATTCAAGACCGTAGCCATATTCCCCTTCGCGGCCGTCTGCCTCTACCTTGTACTTCAAGTTTCAAAAACCGGCCCCCCCCCTCCGCGCGCGCGGCTTAAGGAGGGGGCGGGCAAACTGGCGGTTATACTCCTTCCATGCGTACTGGTATGGGCGGGGGTCTTTTCCTACTTTGCGCTGGCCGGCAGGTTCGGTGATTTCTGGGGAGCGGTGTTCGAGTATAACCGGGGCTATGCCGGGAACATTGCCTTGAACGTATGGAACTACTTTACCGACCCACGCCTTCTCTTCCACCTTGCTCAAAAGGATATATGGCCGCTTCCGCTCCTCTCTCTCGTCTGGGTCTTCGTCGGCCGTAAAGAGTACGGACCGCTGAGACGTTCGTTCTTCATCCTGTTCCTCGCGGGCTGTATGGTAGCGGTGGCGAGCCCCGGCAAGTACTTTTATCACTACTACCAGTTGCTGCTGCCCCCATTCGTCGTTATGTCCGCCCTGTTTTTCCGGGATATGGTGGAGCATATACAGGCGAAAAAAAATGCCCGGCTTGCCATGGCCCTCTCTTCGATTATAGTCCTGTATACGTCGGGCCATCTGTTTTATAGTCAGGGGACTTATCTGCGGATGACCCCCACCGAAATTTCCGCAAAAAAATACGGCCCCAAGCCGGCTCTCGCCTATGAAGTCGGCAGCTTCATAAAGGGCGTGAGTTCCCCCTGCGATACCGTGTTCGAGTGGGGTACCGGGGCCGGGATCTACTACTATAGCCAGAGGAAGTCGGCGGTGAATACGACCTCGCTCTACGCGCTGTTCGAGGGGCGTGTTCCTAAAAAAGGGGACCCCCGGCTTAAGCGGCTGTATGCGGACGTCACCGCTGCACCCCCGGCCGTTTTCGTCTGGGACGGCTCCTCCGGGGAGCTCCGGGGCAGCGTATTCGAGGAGTTTATCTCCGAGCGGTACGACCGGATAGGGGAATATCCCCCGTTTTTCGTTTACGAGCGCAGACACGGGGAGAGCTCCGGGGGAGATGGCGGCTGTTGAGGGCGGGAAAACGGAAAAAACGGAAAAACGGGGGATATGGGGAAAAGGGGGAAGGGGGGCAAAATAACCCTTGACAGCCCCCCTTCCATGTAGCATAATGATTATCTTCTCTACACGCCGGGACCGATCCTGTGTGCGGGGTCGCGTATTGTCGCGGCCCGAGATATGGGTGGAGGAAACGGTCTGTTCTTTGAAAACTAAATAGCAAGCACAGCCAGTCAGTCAAATCTTTTATACCGTAACAAAATCAAAAGTGGAGAGTTTGATCCTGGCTCAGAGCGAACGCTAGCGGCGTGCCTAACACATGCAAGTCGTACGAGAAAGCTCCCTTCGGGGAGTTAGTAAAGTGGCGCACGGGTGAGTAACGCGTGGGTAATCTACCCCCGAGACCGGAATAACCCGCTGAAAGGCGAGCTAATGCCGGATAAGACCACGGAAGGCATCTTCCGTGGGCAAAGGCAGGGACCCTTCGGGGCCTGTCACTCGAGGATGAGCCCGCGTCCCATCAGCTTGTTGGTGAGGTAACGGCTCACCAAGGCTAAGACGGGTAGCTGGTCTGAGAGGACGATCAGTCACACTGGGACTGGAACACGGCCCAGACTCCTACGGGAGGCAGCAGTGAGGAATATTGCGCAATGGGCGAAAGCCTGACGCAGCGACGCCGCGTGAGGGAAGAAGGCCCTCGGGTCGTAAACCTCTGTCGGGGGGGAAGAAACCCTTCGTGGTTAATAGCCACGGAGATTGACGGTACCCCC
>JAZGJJ010000131.1 GCA_036482575.1 Thermodesulfobacteriota bacterium | reverse complement strand
CTCCTCCTTATCAACGACCGGAAGCGCGTTTATGCCGTAGCGCCGCATGAGCTCATAGGCGTCCCGCAGCGGGGTGTCCACGGGTACGGTTATGGCAGGAGCGGACATTATATCCCCGGCGGTCCTTCTCGGGATGACCTTTGCCCTTACGGCGGCGAGTGTCTTCTCTTTCGCTTCTATGAGCGTCATGCCCTTGAGCGTTGCCGCGGCGGCCGTTGGGTGCCCGCCCCCGCCAAGCGCTCTCGCCACCTCGCCTGCATCAAGCTCGGGTACGGCGCTCCTTGCGACCATGTGGACCCGGTCCTTCAGCTCCGCCAGGAGGAACAGGCAGCGGAGCCCCTCGATATCCACGAGCCTGTGGGCGAGGGTGGATACCTCCCCGCCGAACTCCTCGGCCGAGACGGTGGCGATGGTTACGTCCACGCCGCCGACGGTGTATGTGGTCTCGGAAGTGAGTAGTTCGTTCAGGGCGGAGACCTCGTCCGGGGTGAGCTCCTTTTTAAGGAGGTCGGAGACGCGTTTCAGGTCGGCACCGCATTCCAGCAGGAATGCGGCGGCCTCGTAGTCCTTCGGCGTGGTGGAGGTAAAACCGAGCGAGCCCGTGTCCTCGTATATCCCGGCCATCATGACGGTCGCCTCGACGGGAGTGAGAGGAAGCTCCCTCTTGCGTATAAGGAGCGTGAGTATGGTCGTCGTGGAGCCGTACCTCTCGTATACGTCGAGCGAGCCCCGGACGTCTCCCTTTGCGGGCGGGTGGTGGTCGTAGACGTGTATGTCGACCCCCTCGCGGCCGACTACCTTTGCGAACGGCCCTATCCGCGAGGCCTGCCGGATATCGACCAGTATGAGCCGGGTTATGCTGTCGAGCTCCATGTCCCTTGCCCGCTCGAAGCCGTAGGGGAGTTCGATGGTCTCGATCGCCTTGCCGAGCCCCTTCTCGAGGGAGCCCGGGAAGGCCAGCCGGGCCCCGGGGTAGAGCTTTTTGGCCGCCACCATGGACGCAAGCGTGTCGAAGTCCGCGTGGGTGTGTGTGGTTATGACCTCCATAAGCGGATATTAGCACAGTTCAAGCGCCCGAAGCAAAAGCCCGCGGTGGGATACTATCCCTACCCCCCCCTCCCCCCTTGATTTATGTACTCAATCTGTTATATTATACACCCCCTATGGTGGAACCTTACTACAAGCAACGGCTTGCTCTCATGGACGGCCTCCTGGAACCGGATAACGACATGGCGAGCGGACAGCCCTGGACGCTGGATCCGAAGAAACAGCGCTTCAAGCTCGGCGAGACGCTCGCGGAGCTTAAGGTGCCGTACCACCTCGGAAGCGATGACGAGGCCGTGATCAAGAAGGCGGTAGTGGCCCTCGTGACCCTGTTTAAGGTCAGGTATGATGCGGAACAGGTCGAGGGCGAGGGCTACGAGACCCCGCCGGAGTTCTCGCTGGAGATAAGGCAGGAGTTGAAGGACAAGACCTATAAGACCGAGGCGCTCATGCCGGACTCCATCGAGAGGGAGGTCGCGGTCGAGATCTTGAGGACCACTCCGTTCGTGGACGGGGCCATGCTGAGCATATGGCTCGGCCCCGACGGCTACGGCAAGGAGTTTATCCAATGGGTCTCCGACATGGTCGAGAAGACGCTCAAGGAGGAGATAAAGGTGGACGGGGAGGAGAGGACCTCTTACCTCTTCTTCCTTGCCATGATGTGCGTCATAAGGAAGTGGAAGGGCAAGGTCGAGAAGGGGCTCAGGATAAGGGGTCTCGCCTACGAGAAGCTCGACGTTGCCGTGAGTTATGCCCTCTGCATGGCGGTCAGTGCCGCGGTCCGGGGGGTGTTTTCGAGGCTGAAGGAGGCACGGGCACTCTGTTACAGCGTCTCCTCGGAAGCCGTATTCAGGTCGGCGCTTGTGCCGAGGGCCTTCCTCTCCATACCTTCCGGGGCCCTCTTAGGCTCGTTCAACCCCTACGGCATAAACCGGGAGACGTTCGAGGCCCTCTCCGAGCACGCGCCCGAGCTAACCGAGACGACCGGCAGCGTGGAGGATCTCATATCCGTCTCGCTCTCCGGGGCGAAGAAAGTTTTACGGGTCGTCAAGGACCAGCATAGGGTGACGGCGTTGAGAGACCGTATCCTGGACTACCTCATAAAGTTCGACATGGCGGGGGTGGATGCCCATCATATGCTCTATGACATCTCTATGGACGACCGTCTTATCGGGGGTCTCTTCGACGACCCGAAGGCGGCCGAGAAGCTCACCGCGGCCCTCGATGGCGTCAGGGAGAAGTTCTCCAGGGACCTTCAGAGGTGCGAGGCCATCGAGGAGATCCTCTCCGTTATCTCTCCCTCTAAGAAAGGTGTGCTGGGTTGGCTCGGGGGAGGCAAGAAGGAGGACGACCCGACACGGGTCGTGGTCGAACGCTTCGTTGCCGCCAGGTTCGACGAGCACGTGGACAAGTTCGCCGGGCACATGAGGGTGTACATGGTCGACAGGCGGAAGGAGTTCGATAACAACACCCTCATAGA
>JAZGJJ010000130.1 GCA_036482575.1 Thermodesulfobacteriota bacterium | reverse complement strand
CGCACACGGCCTCTTAGCCTCTTTCGGAATACTCTGGTTCTTCCTGACACTCTCGGTCGAGTCCTCCGTAATCCCGATCCGCGACGTGATATTCGAGCACCGGCTCTACCTGCCGAGCGTCGGGGCGTTCGTCGCCTTCTCGGCCGGGGCGTTTTATTTCCTTGATCGCGCGAAGATAAAGAACCTCTCTGCCGCCGCCGCGATTCTGGCTCTCCTGACCGCCCTACCTCTGGGTGCCGCCGCCTACAAGAGGAACTACGTGTGGCAGGACGAGGTGAGGCTCTGGGAGGATACGGTAAAGAAGAGCCCCCGCGACGCCCGAGCGCGGAACAGCCTCGGCCTTGCCTATAACAAGCGGGGGATGACGGACGAGGCCATAAGGGAACTCAAGGAGGTGCTAAAGCTCTCCTACGGTTACGCGAACGCCCACAACAACCTCGGGCTTGCCTACCTGAGGCAGGGGCGGCTCGCCGAAGCGATAGGCCAGCTCCGCCTTGCCGTCAAGTTCGACCCCGGTTACGTCGACGCCCATAATAACCTCGGCAACGCCTATGCCGCGACGGGCATGATACTTAAGGCCGTGGAGGAGTTGGAGCTCGTGGTAAAGCTCGCCCCGCATGTGGGCGAGGGACACGGCAACCTCGGCAACGCCTACGCCATGCTCGGCCGGACGGACGAAGCCATAGCCGAGTACAGGGAGGCGCTCCGGCTCCGGCCCGATTTAGTGGACACCCACCTGAACCTGGCCCTGGCCTTCGCGGCAAAGGGGATGCGGGATGAGGCGTTAAGGGAGCTCGAAATCGTGCTGAGACTGAACCCCGGTGACGGCGAGGCGCTAAAGCTCCGTGCCTCCCTTACCGGACGGTAGAGGAGTAGCGGTGTATACGGGCCGGATGGAAAAGATGGAAAAAAAGGAAAAAAAGGAAGATAAAAGGAATGGCAACGGGATCTTTTTCGAGGCTGCGTCCTATTTCCTGCTTGCCGTTATAGTGCTTCTCTCCCTGGCCACCTACGACAGGAACCGTGCGTTCGAAAACGACCTGACCCTCTGGGAGGATGCGGCCTCCAAGGGAGGGGGTAAGTGGAGGCCGCACAATAACTTCGGCCTCGCCCTGGAGAGGGCAGGGCAACTGGACATGGCCATCGAGGAGTACGGAGAGGCACTCAGGCTGGAGTACGGGAGCATCGAGCCCCGCGTCAACCGGGGCCGCGCCTATGCCATGAAGGGGAGGCTGAACGACGCTGTAATGGACCTGAAGATGGTTTTGTTCTTTGCCCCGGGTCAGGTCGAGGCCCATAACAACCTGGGGAATGTTTACGCCATGCTCGGCCGTGCCGACGATGCCATAACGGAGTACCGGGAGGCAGTAAAACTCCGGCCCGGCCTCCTCTCCGCACGTTTCAACCTGGCAATGCTCTACATGAAGAAGGGGATGAAGGAGGAGGCGATAGGCGAGCTTGAAACGGTGCTCAGGCTTAACCCCGGTGACGGAGAGGCGCGGAGGCTCCTCGACGAACTGCGCGCCGTGCGCCCTTAACCCGAAGCCGATTCCCGGACCGCCTTCTTGCTTTTGAAGAGCTCCTTGTGTTTCGCGAGGTAATAGACTATGGCGCAGTTAAGCACCAGTATCGATATCATCGTGACCGTTAGTTTTTCGGCTACCTTGTAGAGCTCGAAGGGTATGAAGATGGAGGTGGCCACCACCGTAAGCCACTCGGCCCAGCGCCTCCTCAGGTGCAGCCCCCAGCACTCCACTACGTTCAACACTCCGACAAGGAAGATCCCGCCCGCGATTACCATGATCAAGGTATTGTCGATACTGTCGGAGAACTCCTTCAGGGGGGCGGTGAGGTAGTATTCGTCCAGGTTTATTCCGTAGGTGTTGGCGAGCTCGGTCCCCAGGGCCTCTATGTCCCGGTCTAGAAGGCCCAGGAGCCCTATGGGAATCACTAGCTCCATGACCCCCAGGAGGCCCTTGTAGATGATGATGAACTTTAGGAAACCTTCCTTTTTCTTTTCCATTTTTTCCATCGGTCCGATGGCTTCCCGGTCATTCATCCCGGCATTCATTCCGGCGGTCTTATGCTGACGCCCTTTTCCATGAGGTGGCGCTTCGCCTCGGGTATGGTGAACTCCGCGAAGTGGAATATTGAGGCGGCAAGTGCGGCGTCCGCCATGCCGTCGGTAAACGCCTCGTAGAGGTGGTCGAGCGTACCGGCGCCGCCCGAGGCTATGACCGGTATCGATACCTTCCCGGATACGGCGCTCGTTAGCGCGAGGTCGTAGCCGTCCCTGGTGCCGTCCTTGTCCATGCTGGTCAGGAGTATCTCCCCGGCCCCGAGCCCCTGGACCCTGGCGACCCACTCGACGGCGTCCATGCCCGTTGGGTTTCTGCCGCCGTGGGTATAGACCTCCCAGCGGCCTTGTCCCGAACTCTTCGCGTCTATGGCTACCACTATGCACTGCGAGCCGAACCTCTCGGACGCCTTCCTTACGAACTCGGGGTCATCAACGGCCGAGGTGTTTATCGAGACCTTGTCCGCGCCGGCATGCAGGAGGTCCCTTATATCCTCGACCGTCCTTATGCCGCCGCCTATGGTAACGGGCATGAAGACCTCGGCGGCGGTCCTCTCGGCGATGTCTATTATGGTCTTACGCTCCTCGTGCGAGGCGGTTATGTCGAGGAAGACCAGTTCGTCGGCGCCCTGCTCCTCGTAGGCCACGGCACACTCCACCGGGTCGCCCGCGTCCCGGAGCTCGACGAAGCTTATGCCCTTCACGACGCGCCCCTCCTTTACGTCGAGGCACGGTATTATTCGTTTCGTAAGCATCTATCAGCTGTTGTGTTTTATGGCCTCGGCGAGGTCCACGTTGCCGGCGTAGAGCGCCTTGCCTACTATAACGCCCGTGAGGTTGCCGCAGTCCCGTGACAGGGCCGTTATGTCGTCCATCGACGAAACCCCGCCCGAGGCGACCACCGGGATGTCGACGGCCGCTACCATCTCCCTCATGGCGCCTACGTTCGGGCCTTCGAGCATGCCGTCCTTCGAGATGTCGGTGTATATGATGCACGACACCCCGCACCCTTCGAACTCTTTCGCGAGCTCGATCGCGTCCTTGGTGGTCACGTCGACCCAGCCTTTTATGGCCACCATGCCGTCCTTGGCGTCTATGCCGACGGCTATCCTGCCGGGGTACTTCTTCGCGAGCGAGCTTACGAGCTCCGGTTTCTCATAGGCGGCCGTCCCTATGATGACGCGCCTTACGCCGTCGAGCGACAGGTACCTTTCGGCGGTCTCCTCGTCCCTTATGCCGCCGCCTATCTGTACGCCTCGGTGTATGGAGGAGACTATATTCTCTATCGTATCGAAGTTAACGGGGCTCCCCTCCACTGCGGCGTCGAGGTCGACAAGGTGTATGAGCGAGGCGCCGGCCTCCTCCCACCTCTTCGCCACCTCCACCGGGTCTTCGGAATATACGGTTTCCTCGTCCATCTTTCCCTGCCTGAGCCTGACGCACCTTCCCCCCTTTATGTCTATGGCCGGGATAACTATCACCGTCAGCTTACCTCCTTGAAGTTTTTCAGCACCCGGAGTCCAACCCTCTGGCTCTTTTCCGGGTGGAACTGGCACGCGAAGATATTATCCCTTGCTATGCTGCTTGTAAAGTCCAACCCGTAGCGGGTGGTCGTAAGACTTATCGACCCGTCTTCGGGTACGGCGTAGTAGGAGTGCACGAAGTAGAAGAATTTATTTCCTTCCCCTTTCCCGTCTTCCTCCAGCCCCTTTAGAAGAGGGGACTCCTTTTTTATCTCCACGTCGTTCCAGCCCATGTGCGGGACCTTGAGCTCCGTATCCCCTTGAAGGAGGGGGGAGGGGAACCTCTTCACCTTCCCCTTTATCAGGCCGAGCCCCCTGTGCGTACCGAACTCCTCACTCTCTTCGAAGAGGAGCTGCAGACCCAGGCATATGCCGAGGAACGGTTTCCCGGCCTCGATGCCCCTTATGACCGGCTCCACCAACCCGTAGTCTTCGAGCTTCCGCATGCAGTCCTTGAAGGCCCCGACCCCGGGGAGCACGATGTGGCTCGCGTCCCGGATGGCGGACGGGTCCCTTGTAACCACGGCCTCGGCGCCCACCCGTTCAAGGGCCTTGGCCACGCTCCTCAGGTTCCCCATATCGTAGTCTACTATCGCTATCATAAACACCCTTTACTATGATGGGGCAGGGGAGGGGGTGGGGGGTGAAGGTGAAAGGGAAAGTGGAAATGGAAAAAAGTTAAAACTTTCCCTTGGTGGACATCGCCCCCTTGATCCTCTTGTCCTTTGCCACTGCCTCGGCGAGCGCCCTGCCGAGCGCCTTGTAGACGGCCTCCACCGAGTGGTGGAGGTCTTTTCCGTAGTGGAGCATTACGTGCAGGTCCGCCCCGGCGTTATTGGAAAAGGCCTTCATGAACTCCTCGGCGAGGTCCATGCCGAACTCGTCCTTTCTTCCCCGGCGGCTTACGCCGGAGGATTTCTTGGCGACGGTATAGACTAAGTTCGGCCTGCCGCCAAGGTCGAGCACCACGGTGGCGAGCGCGTCCATCATGGGCACGTCCGCGCGGCCGTACCTCTTTATGCCGGCCTTCGTCTTGAGCGCCTTCTTAAGCGCCTCGCCGAGAGAGAGGCCCACGTCCTCCACCGTGTGGTGGAAGTCCACCTCTATGTCGCCCTTTGCCCGTACCTTGAGGTCGAAGAGGCCGTGCCTCGCGAAGAGTGCGAGCATGTGGTCGAAGAACGGTATCCCGGTCTTCACGTCGTGCTTGCCCGTTCCGTCGAGGTTTAGCTCAAGGGCTATATCCGTCTCGGTAGTCTTCCTCTTTACCTTCCCTTTTCTCTGGGCCTTCGCAGACATGTTGCCTCCTTACTTCTTCGTTCGTCTTATAGTGACGCTCTTTGCGTGGGCCTCGAGCCCCTCTACCCGGGCGAACCGCTCGATCGACGGGGCGAGCGAGAGGAACTCCTCCTTTGAGAACTGTATCACGCTGGACCGTTTTATAAAATCGTACACCCCGAGCGGGGACGAAAAGCGCGCGGTCCCGCCCGTCGGAAGCGTGTGGTTCGGCCCGGCCAGGTAGTCGCCCCCGGCCTCGGGCGAATAGGCGCCGAGGAATATCGCCCCGGCGTTACGGATGCGTCCGAGGAGGTCGAGCGGCTTCTCGACGAAGAGTTCCAGGTGCTCGGGGGCTATCCGGTTCGAGATCTCTGCGGCCCTCCTGAGGGTCCGGGCTATGAATATCGTTCCGTAGTCGGCTATGGACTTTTCGGCTATGGCCCGCCTCTTGAGTTTTTTAAGCTGCTTCGCGGTCTCTTTTCTTACGGCCTCGGCCATCTTCTTAGAGGTCGTTATGAGCACGCTCGATGCGAGCTCGTCGTGCTCGGCCTGGCCGAGGAGGTCCGCGGCTATCCACGCGGGGTCGCCCGTGCCGTCGTTTATTATGAGTATCTCGCTCGGTCCGGCGATCATGTCTATATCGACGGCGCCGAAGACGAGCCGCTTTGCCGTCACAACATATACGTTCCCCGGACCTACTATCTTATCGACCCGGGGGACCGTCCTCGTGCCGTAGGCGAGCGCGGCCACGGCCTGAGCGCCGCCGACCCGCATGACCCTCTTCACCCCGGCGACCTTCGCCGCCGCGAGCACGTGCGGGCTTATGCCTCTCTTGCCCCCCTTGCCCCCCTTGCCCGGAGGTGTGACCATTACGACCTCGTCCACCCCGGCCACCCTTGCGGGGATGGCGTTCATGAGGACGGTCGAGGGGTAGGCTGCCTTGCCGCCGGGTACGTAGATGCCGACCCTCTCAAGCGGCGTAATCCTCTGGCCGAGCATCGAGCCCCTATCGTCCTTTATAAACCACGAGCCCCGGGTCTGCCTCCTGTGGAAGGTCTCTATCCTCGATGCGGCGAACTCCATGAGCTTGAGGTCCTTTTTGGATACCTTCTTAATGGCCGCGTTTATCGCTCTCGCGCTCACCTCGATCTTCCCCTTGAGGTCGACGCCATCAAACTTCTTCGTATATTCGGCAAGCGCCCTGTCGCCCCCTTTCCTGACGTCGGCGATTATGGACCTTACCGCGCCCTCGACCTCGGGGTCGTCGGCGGCGCCCCGCTCCATGATGCCCCGGAGGACCGAGGGGAAGCGTTTATCTCCCGTCGCGATTACCTTCATCTCATTTCTTTCCACTTTTTCCATTTTTCCCGGTCTTCCCTGACACGGCCCCGGAGAGCCTGTCTATCACCTCTTTTACCCTCTTCGGCTTTGTCTTAAGGCTCGCCCTGTTGCAGACGAGCCTGGAGGTCACCTCCATTATGCAGTCGACCTCGACGAGCCCGTTCTGCTTGAGCGTCTCTCCGGTCTCCACGAGGTCCACTATCCTCTCGGAGAGTCCGAGGATGGGAGCGACCTCTATGGAGCCGTAGAGCTTTATTATTTCGACCTGCACGCCCCTCTTCTGGAAGTACTTGAGCGTAAGCTCGGGGTACTTCGTACCCACGCGGATGTGCGTCCACCTTTCGGGGTTGTCTCTCTTCCTTAGCTCTTTCGGCTCGGCCACGACCATCCTGCAGCGGCCTATGCCGAGGTCGAGCGGCTCGTAGAGTTCCTTTGCCTGTTCCGCGAGGACGTCCTTTCCGGCGACACCCATGTCGGCCGCGCCGTACTCGACGTAGGTGGGCACGTCCTGGGCCCGGAGGACCATGAACTTGAGGCACTCCTTCTTATCCTCGAAGATGAGCGAGCGGTCGTCGTTCCGGGCGCCGCTTACGTCGAATCCGGCGGCGGTGAATATGGCGGCCGCCTCGTCGAGTATCCTGCCCTTGGGGATCGCTATGGTCAGGGTGTCTTTGGTTTTGTTCTTCATGTCGTGGTTAATCCGAAACCCTTTTTATGCTGGCCCCCAGCGCGTTGAGTTTCCTCTCCAGCCCGTCGTAGCCCCTGTCGAGGTGGTATATCCTCGAGACCTCCGTCGTCCCGTCGGCGACGAGCCCCGCCAGCACGAGCGAGGCGCTGGCACGGAGGTCGGTCGCCATAAGCTGCGCGCCGCCGAGGCGCCGCACCCCTTTTACTATCGCGTTCCTGCCGTCGACCCTTATGTCCGCGCCCATGCGCTTGAGTTCGTCCACATGCATGAACCTGTTCTCGAAGACCGTCTCCGTTATAACGCTAAGGCCGTTGGAGACCGCCATCATCGCAGTCATCTGGGCCTGCATGTCCGTGGGGAAGCCCGGGTAAGGCGAGGTCTTTACGTCAACGCTCCTTATCGGGTAGTCGCCCGTTACCCTTACGCCCCCGTCTTCTTCGGCTATCCCGGCCCCGACCCCGACGAGCTTCGTGCATATGGCGTCGAGATGATTCATGGGGCAGTTCTTTATAAGTACGTTCCCTTTGGTCATGGCCGAGGCCACCATGAGCGTGCCGGCCTCGATACGGTCGGGGATTACCTCGTGCTCAAGGGGCCTGAGTTCCTTGACCCCCTCTACCCTTATGGTGTCCGTGCCGGCGCCAGTTATCACGGCGCCCATCTTGCGGAGGGCTTCCGCGAGTTCGACTACCTCGGGCTCGAGGGCCGCGTTCTCAATGACCGTCTCACCGTCGGCGTATACGGCCGCGAGCATGAGGTTCTCGGTCCCCGTGACCGTCGGTATGTCGAGGTATATCCTGGCCCCCCGGAGTTTTTTGGCCGTTACGTTTATGTAGCCCTGCTCTATGGAGACCTCGGCACCCATCTTCTCGAGCCCCGCGAGGTGCAGGTTTACCGGCCGGGCCCCTATGGCGCATCCCCCCGGAAGGCTCACCCGCGCCCGTTTGAATCTCGCCACCAGGGGGCCGAGCACCAGAACGGAGGCCCGCATGGTCTTGACGAGCTCGTAGGGGGCCTCGGGGGTTATCCCGTCCCCGGCCTCTATCTCGATGTCGCCGCCGCCGTCCGTTACGAGGGCGTCCCCGCTCACGGTGCAGCCCATATGGACGAGGAGCTCCCCGAACGTCTCGATATCTTTAAGGGCCGGTACGTTGCCGATCCTGTGCCTGCCGCCCGTAAGGAGCGTTGCCGCCATGAGCGGGAGCGCGGCGTTCTTGGCCCCGCTTACCTCGACCTCTCCGACCAGCCTGCATCCGCCCTCGATTATGAATTTATCCATAGTGGTGCGCTTACCGGTTTACGGCCTCCGACTGCACCTTAAGGGCCTCGGCCTGATGCCAGGCGATTATGGTGTCGGTGAGCTCCGTTATGTCGCCCTCCATTATCTCGGTAAGGCTGTGGAGGGTAAGCCCGATGCGGTGGTCGGTGACGCGGTTCTGCGGGAAGTTGTAGGTCCTTATCTTCTCGCTCCTGTCGCCCGTGCCCACCTGCCCCTTTCGCTCGCTTGCTATGCGCTGCTGCTGTTCCCTTATCTTTATGTCAAGGAGGCGGCTTCTGAGTATCTTCATGGCCTTCTGGCGGTTTTTGTGCTGGCTCTTCTCGTCCTGGCACGAGACCGCTATCCCCGAGGGGATGTG